>USNA01000150.1 GCA_900555955.1 uncultured Collinsella sp.
CGGCCAGGCCGGATGTGCATGGGGCCGCGGGGGTTGGCGGAGACGAACTCGACCTGAGTCTTCAGGCCGCCACCGACGTTGGACTTAGCGAAGTCCATACCCTTCTCGCGGGCCTCGCCAAAGATGGCGTTCTTGACGGCGACGGAGAGGTAGAAGTTGATGAAGCCAGGGCCGGCGATCTCGACCTTCTCGATCGCGGGGTCCTCGGGCATATGGGCAACGACGGTCTCGGCGATCTTGCGCGGGGCGCAGTGAGCCAGCTTGGCGGACTTCAGGGCCATGGTGGAGGTCCACTCGCCATGAGAAGTATCAGCCGGTCGCTCGATAGCGCAATCGTCAAGTTCAAATGCGGAAAGGTCGCCGGCCTCCTGGGCCGCAGCAAGCGCAGCGCGTACCAGCTCTTCAATCTTCTCGGGCATAGATCCTCCTTGTGTTAAAGCCCCCGAGCTCTTGGTCACTCGTAGGGCAAAAGCCAGAGTTTGTAGCACTCTATCACAAGCGGTAACTACTGTCGCAGGGTAAAGCTAATAGATATTGCATATGCACAAAAATGACTACCGCTTGTATGGAGTCACTCAAAGATGCCGGTCTGCCTGCAGATTATGCAGGCGTTGAAAATGCATAAAGGTGTGAATGAGCTGCGTCTGTTATCGAATACTCTTACCTATCGGAGTTGTGTGCTTTTCCTGCATAAAGTGATGGTTTGCGCACGTCAGCGTGGTATTCTTAACATTCGTAAATTCGTATAAGTTGGAGGTAGCATGTTCTCAATCGGTCAACACGTCATTCATCCGGGTCAGGGAGTCTGCACCGTCGTCGGCTTTAGGGACGACACACCGCAGCCCATGTTGTTGCTCGAGACCAAACAGGGACATGCGCAGACGATTCTCATGTACCCCGTGGCGCAGGCCGACCGTCTGCATGCCGCTATCTCCCAGCAAGATGCAGAGCACCTGCTGAGCCACTACGATGAGCTGGAGTGCGACACCTTTACCGAGCGCAATAGCTCGCTCGAGGAGACGCACTTTAAGCAGCAGCTCAAGCTGGGCGCGCCCGAGACGGTTCGCGTGGCAAAAACCATGATGCACCGTATTCGCCAGGCCGAGGAAGCAGATAAAAAGCCCAGCTCCTACTACATGCGCGTACTCAAGGAAGCCAAGCGCCGCTCCATCGAGGAGTTCGCCGTGGCCCTGGGCGTCACCGAAGAGGCCGCCGAAGCCCGCCTAGCCCAAGCCGCCCTCAACTAACCTGCCAAAAAGGGACAGGTTTATTTTGGCAGGTTTTATCTGGCCAAACGTCAACAAACAATCAGTAAATGGCCGGGTGCTCCGTTTTGTTTGTGAGCGCCCGGCCATTTTTCTATATCCGTAGAATACGTGAAGCCCATTTGCGATGACATCACGCGGGGGCCGTCCAGATCGACGCAACCAACGGCCGCATCCACAACAAGCGCGCCTGTCTTGCTCAATTACCATTAAAAAGCATCAATTTGAAAACGCAATAACATTTCGGCAGGTAGCAGCTATAGTCGGTGAACTGAATCTCGACAACCGAAGCCTCCGAATGAGGTATCTTCAGCCCATCCAAGCTAAAGGAGGGGCCATGCCGAGAAAACCTCGTTCAAAGTCACCAACCGGTTATTTCCACATCACGTTGCGTGGAAACGGAGGGCAATTGCTGTTTGACGATGCCGAGGACCGAATCGCCATGCTTCAGATCCTCGATGCGATCCTCCCCAAACACAATATCGAGCTTATCGCTTGGTGCCTCATGGGAAACCACATTCATCTGCTCATCGACGATCCGGACGACCGCAAGAGCGACGCGATGCACGCGGTAGCAGTATCGTATGCGGGCAGGTACAATGCGCGGACGGGGCATATCGGCCACGTGTTTCAGGAGCGGTTTTGGGATTCGCCCATTAAGTCAGAAGTATATTTACTCGAGGCAATTCGATACATTCATCTGAATCCACAAAAAGCGGGACTGGCGGCATACGACGAATATCCCTGGAGCAGCCATCGCGAGTATCTAATGAGTGCCAGGTCACGGCCGCATGTTACCGGCAGCGTTGTCGGTGTTTTATTCCCAACACCTCGCTCATACCTTCGGCTCATGGAAAGTACGCCGTCGCTTCCCTATCGCCCCAGCGCAACAGCCAAGGTTCGCGAGGAAGATCTATGCGAATTTGGCACGGCAATCGTGCAGAGTGTCGCAGGATGTGCTCCGACGGAACTCAAATCCGTCTCCAAGCCACTTCGCAATGAGGCGATTCTCGCGCTTCGAAAACAAGGGCTAACGGTTAAGCAGGTTCAGCTGCTGACCGGACTGGGAACATGGATTATCAAGAACGCGTCGTAGCGTCGCGTTTGCCGAGTTACGGATACGGCGAAGCGCAGCTGTCTGCCGCGAGGCGCCGCCATTCGCCAGCGTCACCATGTCAAACAGAAAACGCTTCCGCTGAATAACATCCAACGGAAGCGTTTTCCCAGATAAAACCTACCAAAATAAACCTGTCCCTTTTTGGCAGGTTAGGCCTGGAAGGTGTCGCGGTCGGGCGCGAAGGACTGCATGGCCGCGATGGTGCGGTCGAAGAGCTCGGGAAGCTCCCAGCCCAACATCTCGGCGCCCTGCGAAATCACGTCGCGCGAGCAGCCGGCGGCAAAGCGCTTGTCCTTGAACTTTTTCTTGAGCGACTTAGTCGTAAAGTCCATGACGCTTTTGCTCGGACGCATGATCACGGCAGCACCGATCAGGCCGGTGAGCTCGTCGCAAGCAAACAGGATCTTCTCCATCTGAAGCTCGGGCTTGGGCAGCGAGGCATTGAAATCGGACGTGTGCGTCTGAATAGCGCGAATGAGTTCGGGCGATGCGCCCTCGCCCTCGAGGATTTCTGCCGCATAGATGGTGTGGTTCACGGGGTCGTCCTCATGCTCCTCCCAATCCAAGTCGTGCAGCAGGCCGACGATGCCCCAAAACTCCTCGTTCTTGGGATCGAACTCGCGCGCAAAGTAGCGCATGGTGCCCTCGACCGTCTCGCCGTGGGTGATGTGGAACGGGTCTTTGTTGTGCTCGTTAAGCAGTTCGAACGCACGGTCGCGGGTGATTCCGGCGGAAAGCATCTGGGACATGGCAATACCTCCAGGTGAGTCGGTGCTAGGACACGGTGTCATTATCGTATATCGCCGTAGCTCAAGCCGAAAGGCAGAAAAGGTATACGGAGAAAAAAGCCGGGCAAACGTGTCGCCCGGCAAAACCGCAGATAAAACCTGCCAAAATAAACCTGTCCCTTTTTGGTAGGTTTAGGGGCGGACCTGGCCGGTGCCGCGGAGCTTGTATTTGTAGGTGGTGAGGGCCTCGGCGGCAAAGGGGCCGCGGGCGTGGAGCTTTTGGGTCGAGATGCCGATCTCGGCGCCCAGGCCAAACTCGCCGCCGTCGGTGAAGCGCGTGCTGGCGTTGGCGTACACGGCCGAGGCATCGACCGCATCCAGGAAGCGCTCGCAAGCATCCGTGTCCTCGGCAACGATGGCCTCGGAGTGCATCGTGCCGTAGCGGTTGATGTGTGCGATGGCCTCGTCCTCGTTTGCCACGACCTTCACGCTCATCTCGAGAGCCAGGTACTCGCGACCCCAGTCCTCCTCAGTCGCGGCGACGTAGTCATCACCCTCGGCAAGCCCGGCGCGAGTCGCTGCGGCGCAGGTTGCCTCGTCGCCGTGAATGAACACGCCGTGGTCATGCAGCACGGCCACGACCGCAGGCAAAAACGCATCAGCCACAGCACGGTCGACCAGCAGCGACTCGGCGGCATTGCACACGCCTACGCGCTGGGTCTTGGCATTAACGATAATGTTGAGTGCCTTATCAAAGTCGGCGGATTCATGCACGTAGATGTGGCAGTTGCCCGTACCCGTCTCGATCACCGGCACGAGCGACTCGCGCACGCAGCGCTGGATCAGCCCTGCACCGCCGCGCGGAATGAGCACATCGACGATACCGCGGAGCTTCATGAGCTCGCCAGTGGCCTCGCGGTCGGTGGACTCGATCATC
>USNA01000151.1 GCA_900555955.1 uncultured Collinsella sp.
ATGCCGTATTCCGGCACGTTGATATCGATGGGTTGGCCATACAGGTCACCAGGGCGCACAAAAGCGAGCACCGTCATAATGCGCGCCATGGCCTCGGGCGATTCGGTGAGCCCACGCTCAAACCAGCGCTGAATCATGCCGACCTCGGCGCTCACGACGTAGGTAACGTAGTAGTCAAAGAACGTGCCCAGCGCCAGGCCCAAAATGCCCGTCTGCGCACGCGGCACCACGGCCTCACGCGCGGTATCGATAATCCTTTTAATGAAGGCCTGGTCGCCGCCCGGACCCAGCAGGGCCCCGATAAGGTCGCGATTAGCCGCAAGATAGCGAAGCAGCTCAACCGAACCGGGTGCCGGCTCGAGCTCGTCGATGCTGCGGTAAAGATCGGGTAATTGAGCTGCGGTGATAAGCTCCACCCGCTCGCGAATCTCGGCAAGCAGGCCGTCCTCGATCTGACTGATAAAGTCTGGGATATCGCGGTAGTGCGAATAGAACGTTCGACGCGTAAGACCGGCGCGCTCGGTGAGCGACGCGACGTTAATGCGCGAAAGGTCGCCGCTTTCGGCAAGCTCGCTGGCAAGCGCCTGGCGAAGGGCGCGCTGCGAGCGAAGGGACCGGCGATCACATTTCTCGAGCTGGGACAAGCGTCCTCCTTGTTACTCAACCTGTGCGCTATTGCACAGTGCGAGTATTATTGCACACCGTGTGTATCAACACGTAAAGGCAATATTTTAGATGTGACGAAGGGACAGTCCCTTTGTCACATTCAGCGACCGCCTAGGTTGTGCCAGTTGTGCCTGGCTTTTGAAGCGGCATTGCCAATTGTTCAAAATGTCATTCGTGGGTAGAATAGTGTCAACGGCAGCCCAAGTTCTGGAAAGCTGGGCAGCGCCGTTGTTTGCATTAGGGGGTCAACGCCTTAGCGGCGGCGACCCCTTCTGTTGCGCTTCGAACGCTGCTTGAGTGCCTCGGAAAGGCCGACAAGCGCCGTGAAGAACGAGACCAAAGCGGTCAGAAGTCTCACGAAATCAATCAAATCGGTCATGGGCATCACCTCCCGTCAGATGGAGGGCGCTGCCCGGCACATGGAACTGCCGCCAACAGCATCAATTCTATCAAAGCGCAGTTAGGTATGCGAATGTTTGTTCGTATTTCAAGAGACCAGCGTCAACTGTGACAAAGGGGCTATCCCTTTGTCACATTATTCGATGATGGTGCGGGAGTTCTGCTTATGCATGGTGGCGAGCATGTGTCTGGGAACGGCGTGGACCATGCAGCTGCCGATAGTCGCGCTCGCGGCGGCTTTAGCTGCATCGCTAGCGTTTTTGGTCGCGTAGCTGTGACGGAAACGCTTGAGCATGGCAATGTCGTTGCCGCCGTCTCCATAGACCGCGACCTCGTCCTCGGCAATGCCGTAGTAGCCCGCCAGCCAGGACACACTCTCGCCCTTGTTGCACGCCGCGTCCGTGATCTCAAACATCACCGGGTCAAACGGCGCGTTGACTACACGGTCCGAGCGCTCGGCCAAATATGCCTTAAGGTCGCGCTCCAGCTCGGGCGAGGTCACGCGGCAGTTGATCTTGCACACATCGTGGCGCAGGATGTCACCGATCGACTGGTCGAAATACTGCTCCTCGTGATACCCGCCACGTGCACGCATACCGCGCATCACGATGCGCTTGATGGGGCTGTCCTTTTTAAAGCCCGCCTGGTGCATCTCGAACGACCCGCTCGAGAACATGCCATCGGGCGTGGAGCAATCAAAGCAAATGTCCGGGAACGCCTTGAGCAGCTCCTCGGTGACCTGTGGGTCGATGGTCCAGGTCTTGAGCACCTCGCCGTGGCTGTTGCGCACGATGGATCCGTTGGAGCAGCAGGCGTCGAGTGCCAGACCTGTAAAGCCATGCTCGCCGATTGGCAACGTCGAGCGTCCGGTCGCGGGAACCACATGCAGGCCAGCCTCGGTCAGCTCGCGAATGGCACGGCGGATGGTCCCATCCGCCTCGTGCAGGGCGTTCAGCAGCGTTCCGTCTAAGTCACTCGCAAACATCTTGATCATGGGCATGCCTCTCCTTCGTCTGCACGATATTGTAGACGAGAACGGGCGCGCCCCAAGAGAGGCACGCCCGTCAGTCGAAAGATTGACCTACACCGCAGAAGGGCCGTGTTCGCCAGTACGGATGCGGATAACCTCCTCGACCGGCTCGACCCAGATCTTGCCGTCGCCGACGGCACCGGTGCGAGCGGCGTTGCAGATAATCTCGACAATGCCGTCGACATGCTCGTCGGCGCAAATAAGGGTGAACTGTACCTTAGGGATCGTGTTGACAAGCAACTCGTTGCCGCGCACGTATTCCTTCCAGCCATGCTGAGCGCCGCAGCCCTGCACCTGGTTGATAGTCATGCCGCGAACATCGGCAGCAAACAGCGCATCTTTAAGAACCTCAAGCTTCTCAGCACGAACGATCGCCGTAATCTTCTTCATAGTGAATTCCTCTCTTATAAGAGTTGGTCTGACAGAACGTTAGAAACCGCTAGTCCAGACCACTAAACGAAGGATACGCGCTCTCGCCGTGCTGACTCGCATCCAGGCCCAGCGCCTCGTCGGCCTCGTCCACGCGCAGGCTGCCGTGGAACAGCGCCTTGACCACCGCGGCGATCACCAAGTCGAGCACCAGTACAATAGCGACCGTCACCACAATGCCCAAAATCTGCGAGATGAGCAGCGAGACATCGCCCGTGTAGAACAGGCCGCCCTTACCGGTCCACGAGAGCTCCGGCACGCAGAACAGGCCCGTGAGCACGCCGCCCAGGATGCCGCCGACGCCGTGGCAACCGAACGCGTCGAGCGCATCGTCGTAGCCAAACTTGGTCTTGAGATGGCTGATGGCCAGGTAGCAGACAGGTGAGACGATCAGGCCCATGATCAGCGCCGCCCACGACTCGACAAAGCCCGCACCGGGCGTGACCACCACAAGGCCCGCAACCAAACCGGTGCTGGCACCCACCAGCGTGGGGCGGCCGGTATGCACGCGTTCGCCGGCAAGCCACGAGACCATGCCTGCCGCGCTGGCCGTCACGGTGTTGAGGATGGCGAGTGCCGCCACGGCGTCGGCCTTAAACTCGCTACCGCCGTTAAAGCCAAACCAGCCAAACCAAAGCAGGCCGGCGCCTAGCGCCACAAACGGCACGTTATGCGGACGATAGCTCACCATGCCAAAGCCGCGACGACGGCCGAGCATTAAGCAGAGAATCAGGCCCGTGAGACCGGACGAAATGTGCACCACGTCGCCGCCGGCAAAGTCGAGTGCGCCGATGATGTCGCCGATAAAGGAGCCATCGCCACCCCAGACCATGTGGGCAAGCGGCGCATAGACCACAAGCAGCCAAATGCCCAGGAAGGCCGTCATGGCACCGAACTTAACGCGGCCGGCCAGGCTGCCCGTGACGATAGCAGCAGTGATCATGGCAAACGCCATCTGAAAGGCGATGTTGATGATCTGAGGGTAGACGACACCGTCCGCAGCATTGCCCTCGGCCGCCTGCAGCACCTGGTTGAGTACCGGCAGGCACAGCAGCTGGTCAAGGCCTCCAATAAACGAGCTGGAACCGTCGCCGCCATAGGCCAGAGACCAGCCGGCAACAATCCACAGCACACCAACCAGGCCAATGGCGCAAAAGCACATAAGCATGGTGTTGATGACATTTTTGCGCCTGGACAGGCCGCCATAGAAAAACGCCAGGCCCGGTGTCATTAAAAACACGAGCATGGTGCAGACGAGCATAAACGTTGTCGATCCCGTATCGTACATTCGCTCTCCCTTGGTCGCATGAACGTTGTCGGCGCCCATAATGCGGCCGAGGGGCAACTGGTGTAGACCAGATACGGCGTTGTTAAACGCGGCGTTGTCGAATGGAAACGGTGCCGCAATCTTGGAAACGGCGCGGCAACGGACGCGAAACGAACGGGAAATACGCGAGCAAGGAAGCCGTGAGCGCGCCCGTCCCGGCTGACGGCGGGACAAGCCGATGCCGACG
>USNA01000152.1 GCA_900555955.1 uncultured Collinsella sp.
GAGCGTCCGGCTGATAACCGGGAGGTCACAAGTTCGAATCTTGTCAGGTCCACCACTTTCTTTCGCAATAAACACCCCAGCGAGAGCCGAGTCGCCGCTGGGGTGTTTATTACTGTCTCCGTGGGGGTTTAGCTCAGCTGGGAGAGCGCGGGCTTTGCAAGCCTGAGGTCAGGGGTTCGATCCCCCTAACCTCCACCATGATGGACCTGTAGCTCAGTTGGTTAGAGCGTCCGGCTGATAACCGGGAGGTCACAAGTTCGAATCTTGTCAGGTCCACCATCAAAACTGTGAAGAGCCTCGAGGTATTGCCTCGGGGCTTTTTTCTTGTGTGTGATAAAACTCATTTTGGTTTTGTGTGCTGTGCGAAAGATTGGGTAGTATAGCAATTCAATGCGGCGAAGGCGCCGCGTGTTAACCGCTACGTACCGGAGGTGTTCCATGGTTCGTGTCGACATAGAGACCATCGTCATGGCCGCCGGTCCCGTGCCATCGCTTATCGTACTTCGCGAGCGCTGCAGCAAATCGGACTCCCCCGCGCCGCTGCGCTCCCTTTCTATCCAAACTGGTTCGTTTGAGGCTGCGGCTATTAGCCGCGGTATCGACAGCGGTCGAGCCGAGCGCCCGATTGCCCATGACCTGCTGCTCGATACGCTTGATGCCCTGGATGCAAAGCTTGAGCGTATTGAGATTGTCCGTGCCGAGCCGCCCGTGTTCTACGCGACGGTCGTTGTTTTGGCCGACGGCAGCGAGCATAGGATCGATGCGCGTCCGAGCGATGCCATCGCTCTCGCCGTGCGCAGCAATGCTCCCATGTTTGTGGAGGACGACATTATGAACCGCCTCGGCACCGTATCTCCGGTTGCCGAGGAAATCGATGACGAGCAGGAATTTGAGAAGTTCGACGAGTTCGTCCATACGCTCTCGCCCGATGATTTTTAAATGACGGGTAGTCATGAGACGGAGTATGCACTGATGGGGCGTGGCGTCTCGGCCGAGGTCGCCGCTATTGCCCGCGAGGCCCAGATGCGCTCTGAGGCGTCAGAGGCGGCGCGCATTGCCTATGTGACGCAGGCCCGCACGCTTCGCGAACGCCGCGGCTCGTTTATCAAGATGGTTGTCATCTCCGCCCTTGTCGCGGCAATCTGTTCGCGCCTTCGTGGTACAGTTGGTGCGCTTGGGTTTTCGATCTCTACGGGCCTGGTGATCTGGGGCGTGGTCGATGCGGTCATGCTGACTAGCCAGATCAAGGTGCTCGACAAACGCGCGGCGGACATGATGCGCGCCCGCGATGCCGCTGCTAAGATCGCCGCCGAGGCGCAAGAACTGTAACGACGCCAGACTCGATGGGAAGGTCTAAAGATGGCACAGGATATGCAGGATGCCGGTAACGTCTCCGCCGAGCTCGACGCCATGGTGTGCGATCTGATCGGCGCGTTCTTGGACGACCTTGCCGCCGGTGAAAACCCCGGCGTGGTCGTGGCGATTGAGGACGCCGCTTCCAACCGTTATCTGGCGGCGCTCGATGAGGATGGCGAAGAGGCGTGCCTCGAGGCGGCCACCAACTTTATCTCCGAGCACAAGATGGGTCTTAAGGACGAGGGCCTGGGCCGTATCGTCCGCTATGCCATCGGCTATACCGGCTGCGTCGAGATTGACGGTGGCTACCACGACGCTCTGCTCGTGAGCTTTTTCGAGACGACGCTCGAGAGCGGTTTTTCGGCATATGTGCTGTATGAGGGCATGGGTGCCGGCGATGGTTTTATGTGGAGCGACCCTGAACCTGCAGGTGAGGAAACCCCTCTCATCTAAAATCGCTAAAATAAACGAGTTTTCGGTAAAAGGCTCAATATTCCCGCTGAGCGTTGTATCGCTGGGCGGGCCGCATACGCGTGCCGTTTGTATATGGATAGAAGATAGGGGAACTACATGCGCGTAGACAATCTGAGGAACATCGCCATCATCGCCCACGTCGACCACGGCAAGACGACGATGGTCGACAAGCTCCTGCGTGCCACGGACGCCTTCCGTGCCAACCAGCAGGTCGAGGACCGCGTCCTGGATTCTAACGACCAGGAGCGCGAGCGCGGCATCACGATTCTCGCCAAGAACATCTCTATCGAGTACAAGGACGTCAAGATCAACGTCATCGACACCCCGGGCCACGCCGACTTTGGCGGCGAGGTCGAGCGCGTGCTGCGTATGGCCGACGGCGCCCTGCTGCTGGTCGACGCCTTTGAGGGCCCCATGCCCCAGACCCGCTTCGTGCTGCGCCACGCTATCGACACCGGCCTTAAGATCATGATCGTCATCAACAAGATCGACCGTCCGGGCGCCAACCCCGAGAAGGCCTACAACGACTGTCTGGACCTTATGGCCGACCTGGGTGCCACCGACGACCAGCTTGAGTTCGCCATGGAGCACGTGGTCTACGCCAGCGCCATGAATGGCTTTGCCCGTCTCGATCCCAACGACGGCAATATGGACATGTACCCGCTGCTCGATATGATCATCGACGACATGCCCGCGCCCGAGGTTGACGAGAACGCCCCGCTGGCCATGCAGTGCGTGACCATCGACCACTCCAACTTCGTTGGCCGTATCGGCATCGGTCGCGTGTATTCCGGCGCCATCCATCAGGGCGACCAGATTCTTGTTGTGAAGAACGACGGCTCCAGCGCCACCGCTACCGTCAAGCAGCTCTTTACCTTCGACTACCTGGGCCGTACCGAGTGCCAGGAAGTCGGCGCCGGCGACATCGCTGCCGTCGTGGGCATTGACCGCACCGATATCGGCGATGTCTACACCGACCCCGAGAACCCCGTCGAGCTCGAGCCCATCGAGATCGACCCTCCGACCCTGTCCATCGTCTTTGAGGCTTCGACCTCCCCGCTCGTCGGTCGCGACGGCGACATCGTAGGAGCCCGTCAGCTCAAGGAGCGCCTGTTCAACGAGGCCGAGAACAACGTGACCATGAAGATCGAGGAGCTCGAGGACAAGAGCGGCGTCGAGGTCTCGGGCCGCGGCATTCTGCACCTGTCCGTTCTGATGGAGTCCATGCGCCGCGAGGGCTTTGAGTTCCAGGTCGGTCGTCCCCGCGTTCTGTTTAAGAAGGACGAGAACGGCAACAAGATGGAGCCCGTCGAGCAGGCCGTCGTCGAGTGCCCGGACGAGTGCTCGGGCAAGGTCGTTGAGGTCTTCGGCACCTCCGGCGGCATCATGACGAGCATGGACACCTCGGGCATCGTGACGCACCTCGAGTTTAAGATCCCGACCCGCGGCATCATGGGTCTTAAGAACCGCATCATGAACGTCACCCACGGCGAGGGCGTGTTCTACCACACCTTCCTGGAGTATGGTCCCTACGCCGGCGAGATCGGCAACCGTCAGAACGGCGCCATGATCTCCATGACTACCGAGAAGGCCGTTGCCTACGCTCTGGGCACGCTGCAGGAGCGCGGTCAGCTGTTCGTTGAGCCGGGCACCGAGTGCTATGAGGGCATGATCGTGGGCGAGCGCAGCAAGGCCGGCGACATGGTCGTCAACATCGCCCGTACCAAGAACCTGGGCAACCAGCGTTCCTCGACCTCCGATATCTCCGTCCAGCTGGTGCCGCCCCGCACCTTCTCGCTGGAGGAGGCGCTGGAGTACATCGCCGACGACGAGCTGGTCGAGATTACTCCCAAGAACATTCGTCTGCGCAAGCGTCTGCTCAACGCCACCGACCGCAAGAAGGCCGCCGTCCGCGCCGGTCAGGTCAACAAATAAGCGCTGGGCTTTATAGCGTCTAACAAGAAAGGGCGTCGACCGCAATGGTCGGCGCCCTTTTTGTGCACAGGGACTGAGCTGGTCTGCACCACCACAAAGGTGCCTGGCCCCTTTATGGTGGTTGGCGGCTAAGCGGTGGGGAGTCCTGGCGTGTTAGCCGGCTGCTGCGGTTTGAGGTGGGCGTTGCGCCAGATGATTTGGATGATGTAGCCGAGTGTAAAGACGAAGGCCACGCCGCTGATGAAGTCCCCCACCCCCTGTGGG
>USNA01000153.1 GCA_900555955.1 uncultured Collinsella sp.
TCGAGATTATCGGCTCGTTTGTGATTCTGTTTACCATCGCGCCGGTGCTCGCACTCGCCATGGCTGTGGTGACGGTGGTGTTCGCGGTCATTATGTTTTGGCAGAATATGCGTATGCGCGAGGTCTTTAGCGATAACCGCAAAAAGATTAGCGGCATCAATGCGCAGTTGCAGGATTCGCTGGCGGGCATGCGTGTGGTCAAGAGCTTTGCCAACGAGCAGACCGAGCGCTCTAAGTTTCGCGCCTCGAACGATCGCTACCTTTCGTCCAAGGAGAATATGTATCACGCCATGGGCGTCTATACCGCGACGTATGGCCTGCTCTCGGGCGTGCTCTATGTGATCGTGGTGCTGCTGGGCGGTTGGCTCGTTGCCCAGGGTCAGCTGCAGGCGGTCGATATGGCAACCTTCGCACTCTACATTTCGCTGTTCTGCACGCCGCTCGAGACACTCGTCAATTCGGCCGAGACGTATCAGAAAGCCATCGCCGGCTTTAAGCGCATGGATGAGGTACTCTCGACTGTCCCCGATATTCAGGATAAGCCGGGTGCTGCGGATCTGCAGGTGACGGCTGGTGCTGTGGAGTACTGCGACGTGTGCTTTAGCTACGAGGATGTTGAATTGGGCGAGCGCGGCGCCGACGGACGCCCTGTTATCGACCACATGGACCTGTCCATCAAGCCCGGTCAGACCATCGCTTTGGTTGGTCCCTCGGGCGGCGGCAAATCGACGACCTGTTCGCTGTTGCCGCGCTTTTACGACGTTGTCGCCGGCTCCATTAGCATCGACGGCCAGGATGTGCGCGACGTGACGCAGCATAGTCTGCGCCGTGCCATCGGCCTGGTGCAGCAAGATGTGTACCTGTTCGATGGAACGATCGGCGAGAACATCGCCTACGGCAAGCCGGGCGCCACGGCAGAAGAGATCGCCGAGGCGGCCCGCCGCGCCAATATCGATACCTTTATCGAGTCGCTTCCGCAGGGCTATGACACCGTGGTGGGCGAGCGCGGCAGCCGTCTTTCGGGTGGTCAAAAGCAGCGCGTCGCCATTGCGCGCGTGTTTCTCAAGAATCCCAAGATTCTTATTTTGGACGAGGCGACGAGTGCCCTGGATAACGAGAGCGAGGAGGCGGTGCAGGAGTCGCTCGAAGAGCTGGCACGCGGCCGTACCACGATCATCATCGCCCATCGTCTCTCGACTATTAAGCATGCTGACGAGATTGCGACCGTTGAGCATGGTCGCGTTGTGGAACGTGGCACGCACGAGGAGCTTCTCGCCCGCGGCGGCACCTATGCCCGTTACTATCGAATGCAGTTCGAAGGTGCGCGTGCGCACGAGCTCGACTGATTGATATGACAGGAAGATCATGGCTGATAAGAACCCTTTGACTCCGGAAGAAGTGACGGAGTTATTCTCCGAAATCGATGCATCCGGCGTCTTGGATCCTACGCTCGCCAAAAAGCGCACCGAGCGCATGCGCGAGAAAGAGGCCGCCGTCAAGCGCGGCGACAAGGCGACGCTGGCGCGGCTGCGCAGCGAGGATCGCGCGAGCCAGGCAAAACATATCGACCCGCTGTCCGAGGACGACCCTTCGGGCTCGCAGGTGAGCCATACCATTACGAAGACCGCCATGGCCGTGGTTATCGGCATTTTGGTGCTGATTGTTGGCATGCAGATTGGCTACGGCGTGATGCGACGTCTGAATACCGCGAACCTTTCCGAAAGTGTTTCGGTGGATACCGTTTCGACCGCGCTCAAGGGTGGACTTGAATGGGGCAATGGCTTTACGCAGTTCCCGCTCGATTTTACCGTCGACGAGGCAGATGAGCGCACGGGCACGGTTGAGGTGACGGTGCTGGACACGTCTTCTGCCAATGAGCTCGAGCTGCTGTCCAACGGTCAGATTCAGGCGGCGGCGCTCGCAACCAATGCCCTGCTCAACGACAAGATCGACCGTGTGGTGTATAACGTTCACGCCTATATCGACGAGGACAGCAGGATCCAGCATGATTCCTTCTTTGGCATGTTTCCTGCTCAGGGGCACCAAAGCGCCATCCTGACGTTCGTTTGGACCAAGAGCTCGTCCAACGCCACGAGTATCGACTGGAAGATGCGCATCGTAAGCATGGACGACACCATTGCCGAGCGCATTCAAAAACAGGTCAACTCGGTTTCATCGCTGATCGAGGACCCGGTGGTGAGCCAGACCAAGATCACGGAGGAGCAGGCCGAGCGCGATCTTGAGCATCGTCTGCACGGTCGAGAGATCTTCCGCGGCGGAAAGCTCGATCGCACGCCGTCCGAGCTGCTGGAGCAGGACAAGCAAAAGTAGTCCGCAGCCACATAGAACGATGTCATCCCGCGTGAGCCGCAAGCCCATGCGGGATGATTTTTCTGGGACGGGGATTAAAAAATCATTATGCACAGGAAGTCATAATTATCATTTTGTAAACAATTCTATGTAATTAATGCCATGGGCGATGCTTGCGGTTAGAATACCGCGAGGCCTAACTACACACCTTTAAGCCGGTCCTGTGAGACCGGGAAGGAGAACTATGGCGAACAACCATATTGCGGGCGCTGCCGCCCGCACCATCGCGCCCAGCGAGCTGTGCCAGCGTATGCTGGCTAAAACCAGCAAGGGCACCTGCGGTCCCTGCATCCTGTATCTTGAGGATGGGACCATTTTTTATGGCCGTGCATGTGGTGCCGAGGGTACCGCAACCGGCGAGGTCTGCTTTAACACGTCGCTCGAGGGCTACTTTGAGGTCATGACCGACCCGAGCTATGCCGGTCAAATCGTAACCATGACCTATCCGCAGATCGGCAACTACGGCATTGACGAGACTGACGTCCAGTCGGCCTTCCCCGGCGATACCACTCGCCCCGCGAGTGCTCCCGCCATGCGTGGCATGGTCGTCCGCGACATGTGCGCCACGCCTTCTAACTGGCGCTCGACTGTCAGCGTGCCGGAGTACCTGCGTGCACACGGCATCGTCGCTATCGAGGGCGTCGACACCCGCGCTCTCGTGCGCCACCTGCGCGACAACGGTTCCAAGATGGGCATAATCTCGACGGAGATCTTCGACGTCGACGAGCTTGCTGAGCGTCTGTCCGCCGCGCCCACGCTGGTCGGCGAGAACCTGGTCAAGACCGTGAGCTGCCCTGAGCCCCACGCTTTTGCCGCGAGCGACCTGCCCACTACGCATGACTTTGCGCTTGCCCCTGCCGCTCCTGCCCGCCACAAAGTGGTTGCCTACGACTGTGGCGTGAAGCGCGGCATTCTGGAGGGCCTGGTCCGTGCCGGCTGCGACCTGACCGTCGTGCCGTGGGATACGCCCGCCCAGCAGGTGCTCGACATGAATCCCGATGGCGTTTTTTTGTCCAATGGCCCCGGCGACCCCGATGCCGTGGTGGAGACCTACGAGCAGGTGCAGCAGCTGATCGGCAAGGTGCCGGTCTTTGGTATTTGCCTCGGTCACCAGATGATCAGCTTGGCGTGCGGCGCTCAGATGGAAAAGCTTAAGTTCGGTCACCGTGGTGGCAACCAACCGGTTATGAATCTGGTCAGCCGCCGCGTGGAGATCACCGCGCAAAACCACGGCTTTGGCCTGTTGTTCCCCAGCTTGGGCAAGCTTGTCCCCGAGCTTTCGGGCGGCGAGACCGAGCACGCGGCCGATGGCGATCTGCGCGTCTGGGTGCGCCGCGGTATCGCGCCGGTCGTGATGAACGAGCGTTTCGGCCGCATTCGCCTGACGCATGTGAATCTCAATGACGGCACCGCCGAAGGCATCCAGCTGCTCGACGAGCCGTGCTTCTCGGTGCAGTACCACCCCGAGGCCTCACCTGGCCCCACCGATGCTCACTATCTCTTTACCGCCTTTACGCGACTCATGGACGGCGAGGAGAACTACCTGGACATCGACACCGCGAAGGACCGCCTCGCCGGCTGGAATTTCGCCGATAGTGGTTCCGCCGTTTCCTCGCACCGCGCGCTTGCAGGCCT
>USNA01000154.1 GCA_900555955.1 uncultured Collinsella sp.
GGTCAGCAGGCAGTGCTCGCACACCATGAGCTCGGGACGGTCGGCGTCGACCGGACCCAAGACGCCGGGTTCAGCAGCCAGCTCGGCAATACGCTCTCTATCATTGCTGAGCAGCTCGGCAGGCAAGTATACCCACCCCGCGCCAAGCCCGCGCAGCCAGGCAAGCGTGGCCCGATTGGCGCAGAACACCGGCGCCGCCACGTCAAACGCCGTGCCCAGCTCGCGGGCCATCGCCACCTGCCCCAGGTTGCGGCAAACAATACGCCCGGCACGTTGCATAAGCGCTCGAGTCCGCTCGATATCGCCTGCGCGGCACACTTCGTCGAGCACCACCGTCGCATCGGACAGATCCCGCTCATCGCGCGGATCCAAATCCATCAGCTCCCAGGCAAAGACCATACGAGCAAAAGCCTCATGCTTTGCCGGCCCCGCCGGTCCCGCCAACTCCGTCGGTACATCGCCATCTGCCAGAACGCCCTCAAGCGGCAGCACCTCAACGGACTGCTCAACGGGCGCGACCGCATCTGCCTCGGCCCGCATGCGCTCCAGCACCGTTGCCGTCTGTCCCAGCACGCCGGCACTGCGAATCAGATAGACCTCGCAGCCCGCGTCCACCTTGCGTTTGCAATGCACGACGATGCGCTCTCCCGCAGCGGCATCCACGGGGCAAGGCACCTGTGGCCAGCGCTTGGGCACATCGGGACGTGCGTCGGCACCCGGGTAAAATCGGATTTCGAGCGTATCGCCCGCCGCCACGGCGGCATCAAGCTCAACCGTCACTTCTTCGTGACCCACCGCCACCAAGTGGCCCACGCGCACGCCCTGGTTGATCGCGCGCTCAAAGCTCATGAGCTCGGCGCCCGAACGACCCCGCAGATATGCATCGGTAAAGCCGCGGTTGAACGACCTTCCCAGCTCGCGCTCAAGCGCCGGCACCGCATCGGCATCCCATGTGCCGTCGCGCAGCATATCGAGCGCCCGACGCCACACCCTCACCACGTTAAAGACGTAGTCGGGATTCTTCATGCGGCCCTCGATCTTGAGCGATGCCACGCCGGCGGCAACAAGCTCGGGCAGATGCGCGATGCCCAGATAGTCACGCGGACAAAGCAGGCGATCCCCTTCGACAGCGACAACACTCTGCCCCGCCTCGTCCACCAAGTCATAAGATAGACGGCACGGTTGCGTGCAATCACCGCGCATCGCAGAGCGGCCACGTCGAAGGGCCGAAAACTCACACGCGCCTGAATAGCCAATGCAAATAGCGCCGTGACAGAACACCTCGATGGGCACGCCAGTAGCGCAAAGCGTCTCAATCTCTGCAACGCTCAGCTCGCGCGCAGTCGTCACGCGCTCAACTCCCAGCTCCTTGGCAGCCAACTGCACGGCACCCTCGCTATGAGCGCCCGCTTGGGTGGACAGGTGAATCTCGACCCCCGGAATCGCCGTACGAAGCGCACAAGCCAGCCCGGCATCGGCCACAATCAACGCATCGGCACCCAACGCATGCGCATGTGCTCCCAACGCCACGGCATCGGCAAGCTCATCATCGAACACGAATACGTTGAGCGTCACGTACACACGCACGCCATGGGCATGGGCCACGGCACAACCGCGCGCGAACTCATCATCGTTAAAGCCATGCGCGCTCACTCGAGCGTTGAATCCGTCCAGCCCCGCATAGATGGCATCGGCACCCGCCGCAATCGCCGCGAGCATCTGGTCGAGCCCGCCAGCAGGCGCCAGCAGTTCGGGCAGCGCCACTTCAGCCGTCGCCAACTCACTTTCGCATTGTTCGCTCGATTCCATCGGCCGAATCGCCATCGGCAAACTCCTTACCAAGGTGTGCTTTCACTCTGAAAATTGCTGCCAACCAGCATACACGAGACCCCGCATGCCCCGATTGGTTTATCGTGTAGTAACTTATGTCCATCCTGCCAGGCATAACACCTGCCGCCTGACACGACATACCTGGAGGTCAATATATGGGTCCTCGCCAACGACAGGGGCGCGGTCGCTCTAAGACGCATGCCCTTCCCATGATCTTGCTCTCGTTTTTGGGCTTTCTGCTTATCGCGGGCGTAGCGTTTGGCATCGGCATGGTCGGCAACGTCAACCGCTGGCTGTCCGATCTGCCCGACTACACCGATGCCAACGCGTATCTGGTGAGCGAGCCCACCGACATCGTCGACTGCAACGGCAATACCATTGCGAGTTTCTACACGCAAAACCGCAAGTCCATCACCAAGGACCAAGTGTCCCCGTACGTGCTGCAGGGCACCGTCGACGTTGAGGACGAGCGCTTCTACGAGCATGGCGGCATCGACCTCTGGGGCATTGCACGCGCATCGGTGGCAACCCTCACCGGCGGCCACGAGGGCGCATCGACCATCACTCAGCAGCTGGTTCGCAACACCATCTTGCAGGAGGAACAATTCGACTCGACCATCGAGCGTAAGGTGCGCGAGGCCTATATCGCCATCAAGATGGAGGATATGTACTCCAAAGACGAGATCCTCATGATGTACCTCAACACCATCTACTACGGCCATGGAGCATATGGCATCGAGGCCGCCGCCGAGACCTATCTGTCCAAGACCGCCTCCGACCTCACCCTGAGCGAGGCCGCGCTGCTCATCGGCCTTCCCAACTCGCCCTCGCAGTACGACCCCACGGTTAATCCCGACTTGGCGCTGTCCCGCCGCAACAAGGTTCTGGACAACATGCTGCGTCTGGGCCACATCACGCAGGAAGAGCACGATGCCGCGCAGGCTGAGCCCATCACGCTTAACGTGACCGAGATTTCGGGCAGTGGCGTCGATGTGTACTCTCAGCCCTACTTTGTCGCCTACGTTAAGCAGCTGCTTGAGCAGGAGTTCTCCACCGACGTGCTCTTTAAGGGCGGTCTGACCGTCAAGACCACCATCGACCCCACCATGCAGCAGGTGGCCGAGGAGGCCGTGCGCTCGCAGCTCGACACGCTTTCGCTCGACGGCCTGGACATGGGCATGGTCGTCGTTGGCCCCAAGACCGGCTACATCAAGTGCATGGTGGGCGGCTACGACTACAACGCCGACGAGAATCACGTGAACCACGCTACGGCGAAGCGCCCCGTGGGCTCCACGTTTAAGGCCTTTACGCTGGCAACTGCCATCCAAAACGGTATGAACCCCAACGTCACCCTCAACTGCAACTCGCCGCTCAAGGCCAAGGGCACCACGACCGAGGTGCGAAACTACGGCAACCAGAGCTATGGCAACATCACGCTTAAGCAGGCAACGGCATACTCATCCAACACCGGCTACATTCAGGTGGCCGAAGCCATCGGCAATGACAAGATCATGTCGCTCGTCAAAAAGCTCGGCATCGATCCCGCCAAGGACAATATCGAGGACGTTCCCGTCATGACGCTCGGCACCGGGTCCATCTCACCGCTCGAGATGGCATCGGCCTACGCAACGTTTGCCAACGGTGGCTACTACCGTCAGCCCATCGCCATTACCGAGATCGACTCGCGTACCGGCTCGGTTCTGTACCAGCACACCGACAATCCCACGCAGGTGCTCACCGAAGGCGAGGCTGCCGCGGTTACCGACGTTCTATCCGGCGTCATGCAGGGCAGCGGCACGGGTGCCGCCGGCGCGCTGAGCGTCAACCAGCCCTATGCCGGCAAGACGGGTACCACTGACAACACCACCAACCTGTGGTTCTGCGGCTTCACGCCGCAACTGGCATGCGCCCTGTGGACCGGTTATTCCGCAGGCGAGATTCCCATCCAAAAGTACGGTTCGGACCTGCTGGGCGACAGCACCAACCTGCCCGTCTTTAAGAAGTTCATGAACACCGTTCTTGCGGGCACCGAGCGCGAGGAATTCCCGACCGGAACGGCTCCCACGTACAAGAACAATAACGTCTGGAAGTTCTACGGCACAAACAACAAAAAGAAAGACGAAGAGGATAAAGACGAGGGAAAAGAAGAGGAAGAGACCACGA
>USNA01000155.1 GCA_900555955.1 uncultured Collinsella sp.
GCGACCCCAACCTTGGCAAGGTTGTGCTCTACCAACTGAGCCATGTCCGCATATGTAAAACAAAACGAGCGCCGGAGCGCCCGGATGTTGCCTGGAGGCGAAGCCCGGATTCGAACCGGGGGTAAAGGCTTTGCAGGCCTCTGCCTTACCACTTGGCCACTTCGCCGAAAAAGGACCGCTTGAGACGGTCCGGAAATGCAATGGAGCGGACAACGGGGCTCGAACCCGCGACCCCAACCTTGGCAAGGTTGTGCTCTACCAACTGAGCCATGTCCGCTTGCGGGTTATTAATTTACGCGAGTTGTCCTAAAGACGCAAGTACTTTTTTCAAAAAAGTTGCGCGAAGCAAGTTCATGCAGGTAAATAATGCCAAGCCAAGACCCTAAGCGCACGATTCCAATGCCGAGCTAAACAGCTTCACCATCCGAACACGTGTGCCGGCGCCATCTGTACGACGGGCAACTTCCACATTATCGACGAGCATACGCATAAGCTTGATACCGCGTCCGCGTTCCTCGGATGTTACCGGTTCGCTCGCCCCATCGATAGAATAGCCAGCGCCCCGATCAAGCACCTCGAGCACAACACGGTCCCCATAGGCCTGAACCGTCAGGACGCAGCCAACACCGCCCGCATGGTCATATGCGTTACCCAATGCCTCCCCCAACGCCAATGCGACGTCATAGCGCTCATCACGCCTCAGGGGGAGCGATTCGAGGAGCTCGGCCACACGGTGCCGATAATACGGGAGATTCTCGATGCCTCGCTGCACTTCGACGCTCTTGCTCCATCGCGGCAACTCCCCCACCGGAATGGCGGGAATCGACTCCCGCGCCGGGCCCGCGACATGAAGGATGTCGACAAGTCGGGCAATTTCCAAAAAGCGAACGACCTCATCGGAGGCGTTAACGAGCGAAAGCAGCCCCTCATGCCTCATAAGCTCTCTAGCACGTGTAAGCAAAAACGCCAAACCCGTCGAGTCGATAAAGCCCACGGTCTGGCAATTGATGACAACACGACGCACGCCCCGGTCGATCAAATTATCCAACCGTCGGCGCAGCACGGGCACCGAGGCGATGTCGACATCACCCGGTGGCGTCAAAACCGCTATGTCATTCCACTCATTCATACGACCATGGTTCCCCAAAAGAGCTCGCTCGATGCACACGTTTCTTCAACCGTAGGGATTTTGCCCGTCAGGCGTTGTGACCTACGATCGACCCCGTAAAAACTCAAGGGAGACCAGCGCGATGTCATCGTCCAGCGCCGACTCGGTAAAGCGATCAAGCTCGCCCAAGACCTTGCCGCAGATTCCCGATACGCCCTCACCCGAGACAGAGAGCAGAAGGTCGCGAAGGCGTTGCTCGCCAAAGAAAGCACCCGAGCGATCACGTGCTTCGATTGTTCCGTCGGTATACATAAATAGCATGTCACCAGGAGCGAATGTAAACACGCCCGTCTCGTACACCATGCTCTCAAAGGCACCGATCACGCCCGATTGGCACCCAAGGAGCTCCACTTCTCCGCCTCGGGCTTCACCGCCACCAAGCGGCGTCGACGACGGCCTAATGACCATAGTGGGAGGATGCCCCGCAGAGCAATAGGTTGCGCGACCCGCTTTAAGATCAATCTTGGCGATAAACGCCGTCACAAACGTCTCGACCCTCGAAAAGCCCATGAGCATGCTATTGAGCGAGCGTGCCATACGGGCAGGCCCCGCACCCTCCCAGGCATAAGCCGTCAGCGCCGTCTTGACGAGTGCCGACATCGACGCCGCCTCGATTCCCTTGCCGGATACATCGCCCAAAATCATAACGGCGCAATCGTCGGGAAGTCGGACAAGCGTATAGAAGTCACCGCCGACCAACGCAGAATTCGTTGCCGATAGATATACCGAATCGGTTGCAATGCCCGGAACGTCACCAAGCGAATTTCTCATGCCAATCTGAAGCGTCTGAGCGATATGACGCTCTTCGCGCTTTTGAGACTCGCCTTCATAGATCAGCTCAAAGTCATGCGCCAGATGCACCAGGTAGTCGTATTCAAGGTCGTCAATTGGTTCTTGGCTGCCATCGCGGAGCAGCAAAGCGCGCCTCGTCGGCCCCTTGGCGATATCAGCGGGAACGATCGCATCGTTGCTTCGTTTGCCATCCGCTTCCGAGTGGTAGTGCCCCGCTTCGATGCCGGAGTCGACATAAAGTCCCTGACACGGTAGGCCGTGGGCCCTCAACCATGCACCCATAGACGTGGATTCGTCCACACGTGTAAGGCGCACGTGCCTGAGGTCGTCAGCGCTCGTCCCGCCCAACACCGAAGTCTCAAACCCGTCGGGGGCTGCCCCCAGGCGCGCTGCTGGCGCCGTGACAGAAAAGAAGAGTGACTCCGGATCGTCCGGCAGCGCCACACGACTGCCGCCCTCAAAATCGATGACATAGGTTTCGAGGCCCGCATCATATTCCACGGGGCAGAAATGACAATTGAGCACCGTGCAGATTTCCGTCGACACCGCTCGCGAAGCGGCAACGGGATCCTCGAGATAGGTAAACAGTTCGTCGCGCAGCAAATTGAGTGAGCGGCCGAGCTCCGCCGTGCGGCGCGAACGTAAGCTCGACGCCATGCCGACCAGCTGAATAGACAGGTAATCGCAGATGACCTCGAGCACGTTAACGTCATAGGCAAGTGGCGCCTGGGGGCGTTTCCAGCCAACTTCCAACACGCCAAGGACCTGCGTGCCGTAAAACACGGGAAGACAGATCTCGCTGCGATACGGGGGCATATCCTGCACGCGCAGCAAGTGCTTGGAACGATTGTCCAAATCCATGAACATACCCGAAGCAACCCGGTCGCCCTCAAGGTCCTGCTGAATCGACAGGCGACAGGCACGCGACTCGCGAAGCACGTAGGTCGGAATGCCCGCGCCGTACGGCATAAACTCGGGCAGATAGCTGTCCTCAAGCTCCTTAGAAACACCGCGGAGCTTAAAGCCGCCGCTCTCGGAAAAATAGATAGCCGCACCGGAGGCATCGAGCGTTCCAACGAGCTGATTCAAAACGGTATCGAGCAAGCTGGGGAGCTCATCGGAGCCCACGGTACTCATAATGACCGAAAGGGTACCCGAAAGGCGTTTATTCGCCACCCTAAGCTCCGATAGCGCACGCTTGAGTTGACGGTCGTGAGAATATTGTTCCTCAATACTGTGAAGTGCCACCAGGACACGTGGCGCGCGGCGCCCAAAGATACGTGGAGGCGTTACGGAGCCTGCGCGAACCAAGACGGGAATAAAGGAGCCATCGCTCAGCTTGAGCATCAGTTCGCTCTCGGAGCCATCAGTTTCAAATGGCAGACGGTGTTCTGTCGCACGTTCAAAAGCGGATGAGTACAGAACGTCTTTAACATCTCCACCGATGACGTCGGCGCGTTCCTCACACATCAAACCAAGTAAGCGATTATTCACATGCAGAATGGTTCCGTCGAGCTCACAGATGATGACAGCATCGCTCGTGATCTCGACTAGTTGGGCAACGTCTGCCCACTCGTTGCGTTCAAGCGTTTCCATCGTGGACCTCACCGTCTATCGGTAACAAAAAAGCCTCCGAAGAGGCTTCTCAAATGCGATGGTGTCGGAGGCGGGACTTGAACCCGCATGACCAAAAAGCGGTCACTAGCACCTCAAGCTAGCGCGTCTGCCAATTCCGCCACTCCGACATGCTATGTTGTTGATTCGCGGTTCGTTTTGTTGGACCCGCGCGTTCAACGAGGAAGATAATAACCTATGTTTTGAGAACTGCGCAAGCACTTTTTTGAAAAAAGTTTACGAATTTGTAAATGCGCTGGTAGACGGACCTGTTCGGGCCGGAATGAGGTTGCTTTCCAACGCGTCCTCGGGCATGCGGCATTATTTTGATCCGCGCTTCGCGCTACAAAATAATGCCGCCCCCTGCGGAATGCGTTGGAAAGCAACCTCATTCCGGCCCTAGGGGGATG
>USNA01000156.1 GCA_900555955.1 uncultured Collinsella sp.
GCCGCCCGCGAGCTTGCAGCCGTCGGCCACGCCCTTGATGATCTTTGCCATGTGCTCGGCCTCAATGTGACCGATGGCAACGTAATCCAGGAAGAACAGCGGCTCGGCGCCCGAAGCCAAAATGTCATTGACGCACATGGCGACCAGGTCCTGGCCCACCGTCTCGTGACGGTCCATGATCTGGGCGAGCACGAGCTTGGTGCCCACGCCGTCGGTGCCGCTGATCAAGATCGGGTCTTCCATATCCTTAAGCGCGGCGGCCGAGAACAGGCCACCAAAGCCACCGATGCCGCCGATGACCTCGGGGCGGTTGGTGTCCTTGACCATCTGCTTAATAGCGTCGACGGCGCGGCCGCCCTCGGCGGTATCGACGCCGGCGTCCTCGTACGTCACATGCTTGCTGTCGCTCATCTGAGCCTTCCTCTCCCACTACCGTGGCGCCGCGCGGGCGCCAAACGGTGCTCATAGTTGCGTTCATTTCGGCGCGCGCCATAACAGCACGCGCCGTCATATCAACAAAACAGCAGATAAAACCTGCCAAAATAAACCTGTCCCTAAATGGCAGGTTTTAGGCCTCGCCGTGCTCCTCTTCCCAGCTGCGGTCGTCGTATTTCTCGACCACGGCGTCGTCGTCAAAGTGCAGCGGCTTGTCCAGGTTGCGGGGCTTAAAGCCCTCCATGAACTTGTCGCGGCCAAAGCTCTCGGGAATCGCCACGGGGTAGCGTCCGGTAAAGCACGCATCGCAGTAACCGCCCTTGGGCATGACCTTCAGCAGGCCCTCGACCGAAAGGAAGGCCAGCGAATCGGCGCCAATGTACTCGCAAATCTCGTCGACCGTCTTGTTGGCGCTGATAAGCTGCGACTGCACGTCGGTATCGATACCGTAGAAGCACGGCCAGATGACCTCGGGCGAGTTGATGCGGATATGAATCTCCTTGGCGCCGGCGTTGCGCAGCATCTTGACGAGCTGCACCATGGTGGTGCCGCGCACGATGGAGTCGTCGATGACGACCAGGCGCTTGCCCTCGATGTTGTCGCGCAGCGGGTTGAGCTTCATACGCACGCCCATGGCACGCAGCTCCTGCGTAGGCTCGATAAACGTACGGCCCACATAGCGGTTCTTGATGAGGCCCTCGCCAAAGGGAATGCCGCTCTCGTGCGAATAGCCCTCCGCGGGCGGCAGGCCGGAGTCGGGCACGCCGATGACCAGGTCGGCCTCGACGGGCTCCTCATGTGCCAGCTGACGACCCATGTCATAACGGCAGGCGTAGACGCTCTTGCCGTTCATGATGGAATCGGGGCGGGCAAAGTAGACTTGCTCAAAGATGCAGTTAGCAGGCTCTTCGGCAGCAGGCACGCCCTGCTCGGACACAAGGCCCTCGGCGCTGATGCGCAAAATCTCACCGGGACGGACGTCGCGGACGTACTCGGCGCCCACAATGTCGAGCGCACAAGTCTCGGAGGCGACGACCCAGCCGCCGGCGCGGGTGACATGGGTGGTGGCGTCGGCCGTCGCGGCGCCGTCCTGCGACGGCAGCTGCGAAACGGATGCGGCATCGGCCTGGTCCAGGCCCTCGTCCACCAGCTTGCCCAGCACAAGCGGGCGAATGCCGTGCGGATCGCGGAATGCGTAAAGCGCCTGCTCGTTGATGAGCGTCATAGCGTAGCCGCCGCGCACGAGCTCCATGGTCTTGCGAATGCCCTCGCGCAGATGGCCTGTACGCTGAGTAAAGTAGCCGATGAGTTTGGTCGCGACCTCGGAATCCGAGTTGGAGAGGAACGGCACGCCCAGCTCGATCAGCTGGCGGCGCAGCTCGTCGGTGTTGACGAGGGTGCCGTTGTGCGCGAGCGCGATAATGACGCTATTGATGGTAGAGAGGTGCGGCTGAGAGGCTTCCCAGCTCTTGGCGCCGGCGGTGCCGTAGCGCACGTGACCCACGGCCAGCTGACCGGAGAGCGTCGACAAGTCGGCATTGGAGAACACGCGGTCGAGCAGGCCCAGATCCTTGCGGACCATAACCGTACCGCCGTCGCCCACGGCGATTCCCGCCGATTCTTGGCCACGGTGCTGCAGTGCACGCAGGCCAAAGTACGTCAGTCGAGCCACGTCGCGATCGGGCGCCCAGACACCAAAAACGCCGCATTCCTCATGCAGCTGGTCGGAGTCCGGATCATACGTCGACATGGTGTTCACCTGTCCCGCGGCACGCTCGGCCGCGCGGATGGTTTCTTGAGACATGGCATCCCCTCAGAGCCTCGTATTTTGGCGTTACTCGCCTTATTATACGCACGGCGCGACGCGCTCCCCAGCGTATGAGCAGCGCTTTTTAAAAGCCCACCGAGCTAATAATCCGTTTTGCGGCCAAACATTTTATCGGTCTGTCCAGTGCCAGCGCCCGCGCTCCCAGATGGCCGCCGCGTCCACCGTTGGGGATTACAAAGTTGCAATTGGGACGTTCGTCCTGTCTTTTGGCAGGTCGGCGGCGTATCCTTATAACCTACAACAAAGCGAGAAAGGTTCTGTATGGATCGAAACGAACTCGACCCCAGCGTCCCCAGCGCCACGGAGGTCAAGAAGATCCCGCTCATCATTAAGGTGTACGCCGTCCTGTGCATCCTGTCCGGCGTGGGCACGCTCCCGTCGGTCGCCGCCTTTATGTGGCAGGTCATCACCGCGCTCATTAACGGCAACGCCGCTGCCAAGCTCGGCGACAACACGCTCGTCGCGGTTGGACTCATCGTCGCCGGCATCATGCTCTCTGCGGCAAGTGCCGTCATCCTGATCATCTTTGGCCTGGACCTTATCAAGGACCAGCGGCGCAATGCCGCCCGCCTGTCTTACGTCCTCATCGCATTTACCGTCGTGGAGCTTTTAGTTGACGTGATGCTCCAGGGTATCGGACCCTTCCTGCTGCGCCCCGCCATTCAGCTCGGTATCCTCATTGCGCTGTCGGCCACCGTCGACCCCACGCTACGCCAGGAGCGCGAACTGCAGCGCCGTCTGCAAGAGATGCTCGACCGCGATGCCGCCGCCGAGGGGATGCTCGGCCGCGACGAAACCGGCGAGGGCTACATCAAGCTCAACTACTTCAACCTGTTCTGGGTATTCTTCGTCTGCAGCGTGTTAGGTCTCATTCTCGAGGAAGTCTGGCATATGGTCGTCGTCGATCCCGGCGTCTATCAGGACCGGGCCGGTATGCTATTTGGCCCCTTTAGCCCCATCTACGGATTTGGCGCGGTGCTCATGACCATGGCGCTCAACCGCTTCTATAAAAAGAATCCTCTGATCATTTTCCTGGTAAGTGCCCTGATCGGCGGCGCTTTCGAGGTGTTTGTAGGCTGGTTTATGCAGACCTCATTTGGCGTGGTGTCGTGGAGCTACTCGCACATGAAACTGTTCGGCATGCCCGACCCACTCGCCGTCCTTACGGGCGGACGCACCTGCACGGGCTTTGCCTGCCTGTGGGGCCTGGGTGGCCTTATCTGGATCAAGCTGCTGCTGCCGAGGCTGCTCAAGCTCATCAACATGATTCCGTGGAAGAGTCGCTACTCGGCTACCGTCATCTTTACCGTCATTATGCTGGTCGACGGCGTCATGACGCTGCAGTCACTCGACTACTGGTACCAGCGCGTCAACGGCACGGAGCCAGATATTCCCGTCGCGCAGTTCTATGGCAAGTATTTCGATAACGACTACATGGAGAACCGCTTCCAGAGCATGACCATGAGCCCCAAGGATGCGACGCGCGTGTAGTGCAGGCACTAGTGCAAGTCGGTTCCAACGGACAAGTAAGCCCGCTGGCAGTTCAGCTTGAACTGCGCCCCAAATCTTGGACGCCCTAAATAGCGACTAGGCCGCAAGGGCCTGATTCCGGTACTCCTCCGGGGTCAGGCCCTTCAATCTTACCTGCCTCCGGCTCGTGTTCCAGTGGACTATGTATTCCTCCAGGTCGCGTTTGAAATCCT
>USNA01000157.1 GCA_900555955.1 uncultured Collinsella sp.
AGGATTTCAAACGCGACCTGGAGGAATACATAGTCCACTGGAACACGAGCCGGAGACAGGTAAGATTGAAGGGCCTGACCCCGAAGGAGTTCCGGAATCAGGCCCTCGCGGCCTAGTCGCTATTTAGGGCGTCCAAGATTTGGGACGCAGTTCAAACCGCGGCAGGGCTTTTTCTGTCCTCCTCCAAGTTGCGGTGAAATGGGGACTGAATAGGGGCCGGCGGGCGTAAAACAATCCCTATTCCACCGCAACTCATCCCGAGACAGTCATTGAGGACGTTCTTAAACGACTAGTCGTTGGGGACAGTCTTGGGGCTTCTGTTCGTCCTCCCGTTCGGTTTTTTACTGGGTGGGTATACTTCCATCCGCAATACAGGCCGGAATGAGGAGGTATCCAAATGCCGGACAACGGATCGGTTCAAAAGAGAGACGCGAACGAGATGGCTCATGGGCGTCCTGTCCAGATAACCGAGCATACGACGGTAGCCGAGCTGCAGCCCAGCCTGTCCGATGTCGTGTGCGCAAACAAAAAGCTGCAGATTGGCTTTATCGTTGCGCTCGTAGTACTGGCGCTGCTGTCGGGCTTTGTAGTTCGTCCGCATTTCGCCGATACCAAAACATGGGACTCCACCATCGAGGTCATCGATCAAAAGAAAGGTAACGTACTGGCGCTCACGACCTCGTGCGTGGCGCTGTCTGCGGGCATTACCGCGCTGCCGGGTGATACGGGAACACCGGTTGCCGAGCAGCTCGCGCAGCTTTCGGGTAACTTGGGCATCGTGCTTGCTGTGCTCTACCTCGAGAAATACTTGCTGACCATTTTGTGGTCGGTTGGCCTGGGCATCCTGATCCCGTTTACGCTGGTGCTCTTTGCGGTGTCGCTCGGCATTCACGGACGCTGGAGCACGAGCGCGGTCATTCGCCGCGTGGCAACGCGTGTGCTGGTGGTCGCCATAATTGGCATGGCGTTGGTGCCTGCAAGCGTTTGGGTGTCGCAGAAGGTCGACGAAACGTATCGCGTTAGCATCGAGGCGGCCGAGCAAAAGGCGGCCGACGCTGCGAGTGCGGCTGATAGCGATAGCTCCAAAACAAGCAAGAAAAAGACCGAGTCCGCAGAGTCCAAGAGCGTGCTCGAGCAGCTTGCCGACGGTGCCTCGGGCCTCGTCACGTCGGTGACCAGCGGCGCCAAGCAGATGACCGACGAGATCGTGCAGCAGGTGACCGATCTGATCGAAGGCGTCATTGTGATGATCGTGACCTCGTGCGTTATCCCGCTGCTGGTGCTCGCGGCGTTTCTGTGGCTGGGACACACGCTACTGGGGATTGATATTTCCGGCCCGGCGAACTATTTGACGGGCCGCTTTCTGAGTGCTCCGTCCAAGCACGCCAAGAAGGGCAGGCAGTCTGAGTAGGCGGCAAAGCGTTCTTTGGAAGATCAACTGTAAGAAGGGCGGCCGAGACACGTTCTTGGCCGCCCTTTTGTTTGTTGAATACGCGGTCGCTACGTCCGCGCCCGGCTCAAACGGTCAGCAATCATCCGTGAACGGTATTTGTTCAAAAAAGAACAAAGATAAACAAATAATTCTTGCAGTTGATGTTCGAATGTGTTCAAATAAACACGAACAGTGAAGAACCGCACATTCAGATGCCCGGACCTGAACGCGATTCAACACTTCCAAACAGAAACTACGCACCTGCGTATCTCTCAAGGAGGATGTCATGAGGGTTGTAATCGCTTCCGATGCCGACGGTATGTCGATGAAGGAGTCCATCAAGGAGATGCTCATCGCCGACGGTCACGAGGTCGTCGACTATTCCGAGACCCCTGCCGCGGACTTTGTCGATTCCGCGACCGCCGTTGCCAAGGACCTGCTGGAGCACAAGGATTCCCAGGGCTTCGCATTCGATAAGTACGGCGTCGGCTCCTATATGGCCGCCGTCAAGATTAAGGGCATGGTCGTCGCCAACATTTCCGACGAGCGTTCCGCCTACATGACCCGCGAGCACAACGGCTCGCGCATGGTCACCATGGGCCCGGGCGTTGTGGGCACCGAGGTCGCCAAGAAGATCGCCCGCGAGTTCCTGCGCGCCCAGTACGCCGGCGGCCGTCACCAGATCCGTGTCGACATGCTCAACAAGATGGCCTAACGAGAGCCACCGAGAACTCGAACTTCTACCTCAACTTGTGAATTCAGACGAAAGGACGTTCTGATGAAGAAGACCATCGCAATCGGTTGCGACCATATCGTTACGGACGAGAAGATCTATCTGGCCGACCGCCTGGAGCAGGCTGGCTACAAGGTGCTCGACTGCGGTACCTACAGCCACACCCGTACGCACTATCCCATCTACGGTAAGGCCGTGGGCGAGGCTGTTGCCAGCGGCAAGGCCGACTTTGGCGTGGCCCTGTGCGGCACCGGCATTGGCATCACCAACGCCGTCAACAAGGTTCCCGGCGCCCGCTGCGCCCTGGTTCGCGACATGACCTCTGCCCTGTATGCCCGTCGCGAGCTCAACGCCAACATCGTGGGCTTTGGCGGCAAGATTACCGGCGAGTTCCTGATGGCCGATATCATGCTTGCCTTCTTGGAGGAGCCCTACGAGAAGACCCCCGAGCACGATGCCCTGATCGCCAAGATCGATGCCTGCAATAAGGCCGATGCCGAGGCTCAGGCTGACCCGCACTTCTTTGACGAGTTCCTCGAGAAGTGGGACCGCGGCGAATACCACGACTAAGGAGGTTCCGGCGTTCTACCGAACGCCAGACCAGTCGACGCTGCGAAGCCATCTGGCGGGCGAGTTGCTCTGATAACACTTTTGCTTGCTGAGCTTGGGTGCTTCGTTTTTGGCGGTACCCGGCATTCTGCAGCTTTTTAATTGACGGCTCGCGTTTCTGTGATGGGGCGCGGGCCGGTTTTCTAAACAGGAGTTCAATATGATTCTGACCGTTACCATGAACCCGTCGATTGATACGCGCTATCAGCTCGACAAGTTGATCATCGACGACGTGAACCGTGTGACGCCCGAAAAGACTGCTGGCGGTAAGGGCCTCAACGTGAGCCGTGTGCTGCTGCAGCTGGGCGACGACGTGCTCGCGACCGGTCTGCTCGGCGGTCACATGGGGGCCTATAGGGCCGAGCTTATGGATGCCGACGGCGTCAAGAACGACTTTGTGCCCATCGCCGGTGAGACGCGCATTTGCCTGAATATCCTGCACGAGAGCAATCAGACCGAGCTGCTGGAGAGCGGCCCGCAGATCGCCCCGGCCGAGCTCGAGGCCTTTACGGTCAAGTTCGCCGAGCTTGCAGCGAAGGCGGACGTTGTGACGCTTTCGGGCTCGCTGCCGCGCGGCGTCGATGCCGGCTACTATGCCGAGCTCGTCAAGATCGCCGAGGAGGCGGGCGCCAAGGTGCTGCTCGACACCTCGGGTGCATCGCTGGAGGCCGCGCTGGAGTCCGACGCTAAGCCTGAGCTCGTAAAGCCCAACCTGACCGAGATTAACGGCCTGCTGGGTACGTCCTTTACGACCGATGATGTCGATGCCCTGCGCGAGGCGCTTGCCGCCGATGACCGTTTTGCCGGTATTCCCTGGGTTGTCGTTTCGATGGGTGCTGCTGGTTCAGTGGGCTTCCATGAGGGCCGCGCGTTCCGCGCCAAGACGCCCGCGATTGCGGCTGTGAACGCGACGGGTTCCGGTGACTCGACCATCGCCGGCTTTGCGCATGCCATTGCTGCTGGTGCCGACGACGTCACGGTGCTCAAGACCGCCAATACCTGCGGCAAGCTCAACGCCATGGATCCCAAGACCGGCCACCTGGTCATGGACCGCTGGGACGAGGTCTACAACAGCGTTGTCGTGACTGAACTGTAGGGTTACGCGGTTTTACCAAACCGCGTAACGGCGCGACGCTGCAAACGCCCCTAAGCGGCAATCTGACGTTCAATCGTCGGGCATGACCA
>USNA01000158.1 GCA_900555955.1 uncultured Collinsella sp.
GATCCTCGCCGGGGCCGCCGAGCAGACGCTCGAGGCGCTGCCGCAGATTATCGATGGCCTAGTCGCCGATGGCTACAAGATCGTGACGCTCAGCGACCTGGTCAAGACAGACACGGCATTGAGCAAAAAGCTCACCTCGCTCACCAAGGTTTCCATGCCCAAAAACGCCGTGTTCCCCCAACTCCCCGAGGACGACGACGCCACAGAGTAGCCATCGGGGACGTCAGCGTTTGGTATGCCTGCAATGTGCAGCGCATAAATTTGGTGCCGCAGCGCGATGCTGATGCTATAGTTACTGCGGTTAATGAGGGTCAAGAGAAAGGTTACAGGTGAAATCCAAACCTCGACCATACAGTCGATGACCCCATGCAGGTGCTTTCTGCGCGTGCACGGGGTGTGAGCGCCGAGCGGCGTGCCGCCCGCGCATGCGTATACATATCTAAAAGTCCACGGATTGCGTGCCGGCATGGTCGCGCGGTCCGCAGGAATAATGATGGGGAGCACCATTGAATTATCTGAGTGAGATGCTCAAATTGCCGGTCTTGGACGTCGACGGCGAAAAGCTCGGCGTGGTTAACGATTTTGGCATTGCAACCGGCGAAGTTTTTCCGCACGTGACGTCGCTCGCGTTCCGCGGTCCCGGCAAGACGCCGTTTATGATCAGCTGGCGCAAATGGGTCGACCGTATCGACGAGACGGGTGTACACCTTAAGACGTCGGCCACTGAAATCCGTTTTTCGTACCTGCAGCCGACCGAGCTGTTGCTGGCGCGTGACGTTCTCAATAAGCAGATCGTCGACACGCAGGGCATGAAGGTCGTGCGCGTAAACGACATCAAGTTTTCCATGTCGGGCGAAAATCAGCTGCGCCTGCTGGGTGCCGAAGTTGGCGCCCGCGGTCTGCTGCGCGCGATCCGCCCCACACTCGCGCATGTCGTCGAGGGCTTTATGAAGCACCTGGGCAAGCCGCTCAGCGAGGACATTATCGCCTGGTCTTACATGGACCTGCTCGATCGCTCGACTAAGAACATCCAGCTCTCGGTGTCGCACAAGACGCTTGGCGAGCTGCATCCTGCCGACATCGCTGACATCATCGAGCCGCTCGACCCGCGCCTGCGCGCGCAGGTGTTCGCGCAGCTCGATACGGCACAGGCCGCCGAGGCCATCTCGGAGTTCGATGACGACGAGCTCATGACCGAGATGCTCGAGGGCCTGTCCGATACCGACGCATCGTCGATGCTGGCCATGATGGACCCGGACGACGCTGCCGACCTGATCGACGAGCTCGATTATGAGAAGGCCGAGAAGCTCCTGCGCCTGATGGGCGTCAAGGAGGAGAAAGCGATTCGTAATCTGCTGGGCTACGAGGACAACACCGCCGGCCGCATCATGACCTCGGAGTTTGTCTCGCTGCCCGCCACGGCGACGGTCGGCGATGCCATCGAGGCGATTCGCAAACTCGACGAGGACTTCGAGAGCGTCTACTACGTCTATACCGAGGATCCGAGCGGCATGCTCACCGGCGTGCTCTCGCTGCGAACGCTGATCGTGGCCGACCGCGACGCCACGCTGGGTCAGCTCGCCTATCGCGATCTGGTCTATGTGTCGCCCGACGAGGACCAGGAAGACGTGACGGACGAGATGACCAAGTACGACCTGGTTGCCATCCCTGTCTGCGACGAGAACCGTCATATCCTGGGTATCGTGACCTTCGACGACGCCATGGACGTTATCGCCGAGGAGCATCAGGAGGACCTGCAGATCGCCGGTGTCGGCTCGGGCGATAGCGCGTCGGACGACTCGACGAACGTGCTCAGCTGGTTCGTGCATCGTCAGTACTGGGTCGTCGTGTGGGGCATCGCCTCGTGCATTATGGCGACGGTGTTGGGGACGGCGCTGGGCTCCGCGCATCTGGTGGTGTTCCCCATGTGCGCCATGCCGCTCGTGCTACTGGCCGCCTCGCGCATGGTGTCGTTCGTCAAGAACTACTTCCTCGAGTACGACGGTCACGACGACGAGCCCAAACCGTACCTGGGATTCTTCTTCCAGAGCACGGGTATGGGCCTGATCCTTTCGCTCGTGACCTATCTGTGCGCGCAGCTGGTGCGCACCGCCGCGTTCCTCGATGCCCCTATGTTTGAGGAGCAGCTCTTTACCGGCTGCTTTAACATCGCGGCCATCATCTGCCTGGTGGGCAACATGAGTGCCGTGATTTACCTGATGGTGCTGTTCTGGCGCGATGAGCACGACCTCAATACGTCGGGTACCGCCATGAACGTCATCGCCGTCATGATCTCGTGTGTGGCGTACTGCGCTGCTGCGGTGCTGCTCACCATGTCGGTCATGGGGTAGGTGGTCGCGTGCAAAATACGAAGCAAAAGCCGAGCACCAAGCAAAAGCTGACTATCGCGGCCATCTTTGGCGCCATGGGCCCCGGTCTTCTGGCGGCGCTTTCGGGCAATGACGCCGGCGGCATCGCCACGTATTCCAGCGCGGGCGCCAGTTATGGCTATAAGATGCTCTGGATGCTTCCCGTCATGACCGTGCTGCTTATCGTGACGCAGGAGACCGCGGCGCGCTGCGGATGCGTCACGGGTAAGGGCCTGGCGTCGCTCATTCGTGAGCGCTTTGGCGTGCGCAAGAGCGTGCTGGCCATGGCGGCACTGTTGATCGCCAACACGGCGGTGACCATCTCGGAGTTCGCGGGTATCGCGAGCGGCCTTGCTCTGTTTGGCGTTCCGGCGAGCATCTCGGTGCCGCTCGTGGCGCTGCTGGTGTGGATGCTTACCATGTCGGGCAGTTTCCAGCGCATCGAGAAGATTCTGCTGCTGGTAAGCTGCGTGTTCGTGACCTACATCGTCGCCGCGTTTATGGCCGGCCCCAACTGGGGCGAGGTCGCGGTCGACTTGGTCGTCCCCAATATTCAAAACGACCCCAGCTACGTGTCGCTCGTGGTCGCAACGATCGGTACCACCATCGCACCGTGGATGATCTTCTTGGCTCAGAACAACGTGGTCGATAAGAATGCGGGCGAGGACGACATCGTGCTGCAGCGTATTGATACCGTGAGCGGCTCGATCGCTGCTGATATCATTGCGGGCTTCATTATCATCACGACCGGTACGGTGCTGTTCCCGGCGGGTATTCAGATTAGCGATGCCGCCGATGCCGCTCGCGCGCTGGAGCCCATCGCGGGCCAGTGGTCCACGGTGCTGTTTGCCTCGGGCCTGGTCGCAGCGAGCTTTTTGGCTGCCTGCGTGCTGCCGGGCGTTACGTCGAGTGCCATCTGCGAGGCTTTTGGCTGGGAGCGCGGCGCCGATCGCAGCTGGGACGAGGCCCCGGTTTACCGCGGCATCATTACGGCCATCATCGGCATTTCTGCCGTGTTGGTGCTCATGCCTGGCGTCGATTTGTTCCAGATTATGATGACCTCGCAGGTCATCAACGGCGTGCTGCTGCCCGTAGTCTTGGTATTCCAGGTGGTTATCGCGGCGGATCGGCACATTATGGGCGCCAACCGCAACGGCCGCGTATGGAACGTGCTTACTTGGGCGACTATCGGCGTGATTACGGTGCTGACAGTCGTCATGTTTGTCCTGCAGGCGATGGGCTACAGCGCTTAACGCCCACTTTTGCTTCCGAACGGACCGCAGCGATGGGCTGCGGCCTGTTTTTTTGTCTGCGATAGGGTGTTAGTCATATGGCAGTGGGCAAAAAATGCCAAATATGAGTACTGTTGCTAAGTGAATAGCATTTACATCCAAATAGATAATGAACATAACCTATAGTATGTTCATTAAAATTGGCTCCAATATGCCTTAAACCAGTCAGGCTGGCTGCTTTAGGGGGTTGTAGGGGTCGCTCGGACGTCATTTTGGGTGGTTTTGCCTGCTACTAAAATTGTAACAGTACTCATATTTGGCCTTTTTTGCCCACAGACCTTTGAGGTCGCGGCGAAA
>USNA01000159.1 GCA_900555955.1 uncultured Collinsella sp.
GGAGATGCTCGATCGGCGCGGTCGCCGGGCCTGGGATACCTATACGGCTCGCTTGGGCGATGCGCTCGATGCGGCTGCGTGCCGCCCGTTCCTCAACGACCCAACGTTTATGGTTGAGCGTCGCGAGTCTGAGCTTGCCCTGACGGCCGATCGTTTGTCCGGCGCCATAACGCGTTCGGTTGGGGCATTCCGCTCCAACTTTGAGCGTCTGCCCGAGCGCTTGATCGCAAGCACCTCAGGACTCGATGGCAAGCGCCATGCGCTCACGCTCGCAAGCTCCCGCCTGGAGTACCAGGGGCGCACGATGCTCAACAAGCCAGCATCCGACCTGGGCCGTGCGGCAGCCTCGCTCGATGCCCTGTCGCCGCTCAAGGTGCTTGCCCGTGGTTATTCCATCGCGTACAGCGATGATGGGGTGGCCACGAGCGCCAAGACCTTTAAGCCCGGTGACGCCATTCGCGTGCGCATGGCAGACGGCAACGTGGCGGCAACGGTCGATACGGTCGAGTAGGCCGCGTTTCATAGCGATAAACCTTTAGGAAAGGAAACAGATATGGCAGAGAAGACCCCGGTCGAGCAGCTTACGTACAAGCAGGCTTCACAGGAGTTGGAGCTCATCATCCGCAGCTTGGAGTCGGGTGATATGGAGCTCGAGGAGTCGCTTGAGAGCTATACCCGCGGCGTCGAGCTCCTCAAGAGCCTGCGTACCCGCTTGTCCGATGCCGAGCAGAAGGTCTCGGTGCTCCTGAAGGACGTCGACGGCAACGACGTGCTCGCCGACGGCGAAGCCGCCAACACCGACGACAACCTTTCGTTCTAACCATCCCGACCAAATATAATTACCTTGGTCTGCGAGAAAGGAACCAACCATGTGTGATTGCATCTTCTGCAAAATTGCCAACCACGAGATCCCCTCGACCGTCGTTTACGAGGACGACCAAGTCATCGCCTTCGACGACCTCAATCCCCAGGCGCCGGTCCACACGCTCGTGATCCCCAAGAAGCACTACAGCGATATCGCCGATAACGTGCCGGCCGAGACCATGGGCGCCATGGCTCACGCCATCCAGGAGGTCGCTAAGGCCAAGGGCTTGGAGGACGGTTTCCGCGTCATCTCCAACAAGGGCGTCAACGCCGGCCAGACCGTCATGCACTTCCACATGCACGTTCTCGGCGGCAAGAACCTGGGCGAGAACCTCATCTGAGGACGCCTCTTCCGTGCAATGAAACGGAAGCTCAGGCACCGATAACTTATATATCAACGCAATAAACCCGAGCGCGAGGGCGTTTGGGTTTATTATTGAAGCGTATGTAACCTGGCGGCGCCACACCGCCTGTTAGTAGGGAGACACATGAACGTTCTGGTCGTCAACGCAGGATCTTCGACCCTTAAGTATCAGGTCATCGATACCAAGTCCCACAAGGTGTCCGCAAAGGGCTCCTGCGAGCGCGTCTGCTTTACCGGCGGTACCTTCACCCACGCTGCCAACGGTTCCAAGAAGGTGACCGAGAACATCGAGTTCCCCGACCACAAGGTCGCCATCGAGGTCGTTCTGAAGGACCTCGAGGCCAACGGCGTCAAGATCGAGGGCATTGGTCACCGTATCGTTCAGGGTGGCTGGTACTTCGGCGATTCCTCCCTCGTCGACGAGGACGTCCTCGCCAAGATCCGCGAGGTCGCTCCGCTGGCGCCGCTGCACAACAACCCCGAGGCCAACGTTATCGAGTACTGCCTGGAGCAGTATCCCGACCTGCCCAACGTCACGGTCTACGACACCGCTTTCCACTTCAACATGCCCGAGGTCGCCAAGACTTACGCCCTGCCCAAGGACGTCTGCGACAAGCTGCACATCCGTAAGTACGGCGCCCACGGCACCAGCTACCGTTACATCTCCAAGAAGGTCGCCGAGATGACCAACGGCGAGGCTCGCAAGGTCGTCGTGTGCCATATCGGCTCCGGCGCTTCCCTGTGCGCCATCGAGGACGGCAAGTGCATGGACACCACCATGGGCCTCACCCCGCTCGACGGCGTCATGATGGGCACCCGCTGCGGCTCCATCGACCCGGCTACCGTGTGCTACCTGCAGCGCGAAGGCGGCTACACCTTCGACGAGGTCGATGAGATGATGAACAAGAAGTCCGGCCTTTTGGCTGTGACCGGCGGCAAGACCAACGACTGCCGCAACGTCGAGGAGCTCGCCGCTGCCGGTGACCCCGAGGCTCAGCTCGCCTTCGATATGTTCGTCTACAAGATTGCCGCCAAGGCTGCCGAGATGGCCACTTCCATGTGCGGCATGGACACCCTGGTCTTTACCGCCGGCATCGGCGAGCACGCTCCGGCTGTTCGCGCCGGCGTTGCCGACCGTCTGGCCTTTATGGGCGTCAAGATGGATCATGCGCGCAACGCCCTGCGTGGTGACGGCGCTTGGTGCCTGTCTGCCAAGGATTCCAAGGTCAAGATTTTCGTCATTCCCACGGACGAGGAGTTCATGATCGCTTCCGACGTCGAGCGCATCGTCAACGGCAAGTAATTGCAAGAGGAGAGGGGCTGGACGACCGAGTGCCGTTCGGCCCTTCTTTTGTGCTCGTTGGGCGATATGCCTGATAGCTATTTATTAAGTTATGATAACTTCTTATTAACATGCGGCCGCCTTAAGGGGTCTGCGTCGACCGTATTGCACTGCAAAGGAGTCTCATGAACGTACTTGTTGTCAACGCCGGCAGCTCAAGCCTCAAATATCAGCTTTTGGATACCGATACCCGCGAGGTTTTCGCCAAGGGCAACTGCGAGCGTATCGGATCGGACATGGGCATCTTTGGCCACTCCGAGAACGGTGGCGCTAAGCAGACCGAGGAGGTCCCTTTCCCCGATCATCGCTCTGCTATCGCTCGCGTGCTCGAGGAGCTCGAGAAGACCGACTTTACGATTGATGGCATTGGGCATCGTATCGTTCAGGGCGGCTGGCACTTCGATGATTCCGCGGTTGTCGACGACGAGGTTATGGCCAAGATTCTTGAGGTGGCACCGCTTGCTCCGCTGCACAACTACGGCGAGGCCGCAGCGATTGAGTATTGCCGTGAGAAGTATCCGGAGCTGCCCAACGTGGCGGTCTTCGACACCTCGTTCCACATGACCATGCCCGAGGTTGCCTACACCTACGCGCTGCCCAAGGACGTTTGCGACAAGTACCACGTGCGCAAGTACGGCGCCCACGGCACGAGCCACCGCTATGAGTGGATGATGGCCAAGGAGATCCTGGGTTCGCGCTGCCACCGCCTGCTTTCGTGCCATCTGGGCAACGGTGCTTCGCTCGCTGCTATCGAGGACGGCGTGTGCCGCGACACCACGATGGGTCTCACGCCGCTCGATGGCCTGATGATGGGCACCCGTTGTGGTTCCATCGACCCGGCCACCGTGTGCTACCTGCAGCGCGAGGGCGGCTACAGCTACCAGGAAGTCGATGACATGATGAACAAGCAGTCTGGTCTGCTTGCCATCTCGGGCATCTCCAACGACGCCCGCGACATCCGCACGCGCGCCTCCGAGGGCGACGAGCGCTGCCTGCTCGCCTTCGATATGTTCGCCTATAAGGCCATGCAGCAGGCCGGTTCCATGATCGCTTCCATGGCGGGCGTGGACACCATTACCTTTACCGCCGGCATCGGCGAGAACGACTGGTCGATCCGCAAGGCCTTCTGCGACTGCTTTGAGTGGCTGGGCGTACGCATCGACAATAACAAGAACCGCGAGGCCGTGGGCAACGGCCCGCAGGTCATCAGTGCCGCCGGTTCCGCCGTCACGGTCATGGTCATCCCCACCGACGAGGAATACATGATCGCCCGCGACGTCGAACGTCTGACCGCAAACAACTAACGCACCCGTTTGCATGTAAACGAAAGGCCTCCAGAGCAGCAGCTCCGGAGGCCTTTTTGCTAGCAGGCGGAACACCGCGCGG
>USNA01000160.1 GCA_900555955.1 uncultured Collinsella sp.
TCAGGACGCATGAAACCCCCGCCGCACGAAGTGCGCAGCGGGGGTTTCATGCATGTCCGAGGACGTTTTCAGAGCTTTACCCTGTAGGGTCCCGAGGGGATACGTCCGCTACTCAGCCATCTGAGCCTGGACGGCGGTGATGGCCACGACACCCACGATGTCGTCGGCAGAGCAACCGCGCGAAAGGTCGTTAACCGGCTTGGCGATGCCTTGCAGGATGGGGCCGTAGGCGTCGGCGCCGGCGAAGCGCTGGACCAGCTTGTAGCCGATGTTGCCGGCCTCGAGGTCGGGGAACACGAGCACGTTGGCCTTGCCAGCAACGGAGGAGCCGGGAGCCTTGAGCTGGGCGACGGTGGGGACGATGGCAGCGTCGAGCTGCAGGGCGCCACCGATGGGCAGCGCGGGAGCCTTCTCCTTGCAGAACTTCACAGCCTCCTGGACCTTCTTGGCGACCTCGCCGCCGGCGGAGCCCATGGTGGAGTAGGAGAGCATGGCCACGTGCGGCTCAACGTTGCCCATGAAGGTGGACCAGGAGTGAGCGGAGGCGATGGCGATCTCGGAGAGCTCGTCGGAGGACGGGTTGATGTTGAGGCCGCAGTCGGCGAAGATCAGCGTGCCGTCAGTGCCGAACTGCGGGGTGTCGGTGCACATCACGAAGAAGGCCGAGACCAGCTTGGTGCCCGGGGCGGTTTTGAGGATCTGCAGCGCGGGGCGCAGGGTGTCGGCAGTGGAGTGGCAGGCGCCGGAGACCAAGCCGTCGGCATCGCCCATCTTGACCATCATGGTGCCAAAGTAGGTGGCGTCCATCACCTGGGCGCGAGCCTGCTCGATGGTGACACCCTTCTTGGCGCGGAGCTCGGCAAACTTCTGCGCGTACTCCTCGTGCTTCTCGGCATTGCGCGGGTCGATGACGGTAGCGCCGGGAACGTTGATCTCGTCGGGGTTGCCCAGGATGACGATCTTTGCCAGGCCCTCCTCGATGATCTTGGTGGCTGCGACGATGGTGCGCGGATCCTCGCCCTCGGGCAGGACGATCGTCTTAAGGTCGGCCTTGGCGGCAGACTTCATACGGTTAAGGAAATCGCTCATGTTACTCCTTACAAGCGTTTCACTAAGCTCCAGGCGCCCGGCTGTTCACGAATAAACCCGCTGCTAGCGGGTTTACCTTTCAATTATGTACGCCGCGGTGCTTGAGCTTTCCTTGTGTGGCAAGCTCATTATAGGACGCATTAGCGCTATAATCACTCCGATAAATATGTCTCGAAGAATGTTCGAGAAAAGCCCAGCTAACGAGCCCGTGGCTTTTGACAAGGAGTATCGATGCAGATTACCTCAGGCCTGCCTGAAGGCTTTAACGCCGGCGCATACGACATGATTGTCGTCGGTGCCGGATATGCCGGTGCCGTTTGTGCCCGCCGTCTCGCCGAGACCATCGGCTATCGCGTTGCCGTTCTGGAGCGCCGTAGCCACATTGCGGGCAACGCCTACGACTGCGCTGATGAGGCCGGGATTCTGGTCCACAAGTATGGTCCGCACATCTACCATACCTTTAATGAGCGCGTCCACAATTTCCTGTCGCGCTTTACCAAGTGGACGGACTACCAGCACAAGGTGCTTGCCAACATCAACGGCACCCTCATGCCCGTGCCTTTTAACCACGCGAGCCTCAAGCTCGCCTTTGGCGATGAGCGCGGCGAGGAGCTGTATCAGAAGCTCGTGGAGACCTTTGGCAAGGACGTCAAGGTGCCCATCATGGAGCTGCGCAAGAAGAACGACCCGGATCTTGCCGAGGTCGCCGATTACGTCTACGAGAACGTCTTTTTGCATTACACCATGAAGCAGTGGGGCCAGACGCCCGATCAGATCGATCCCTCGATCACCGGCCGCGTTCCCGTCTTTGTGGGCGACGATGACCGCTACTTCCCGCAGGCTCCCTTCCAAGGCATGCCGCAGGACGGCTATACCGCGCTGTTCGAGCACATGCTCGACCACGATTTGATTGATGTGTTCTGCGACGTGGACGCCCGCGACCTCTTCGAGATCGACGAAACCACCGTCAAGATCGACGGTAAGGTCTATGGCGGCGAGATCGTCTACACCGGTCCGCTCGACGAGCTGTTCAACCTCGACTTGGGCGCTCTGCCATACCGTACGCTCGACATGAAGTTCGAGACGCTCGATATGGACCAGTTCCAGCCCGTGGGCACCGTCAACTACACCACGAGCGAGGATTACACGCGTATCACCGAGTTCAAGAACATGACTGGCCAGGTCCTGCCTGGCAAGACCACCATCATGAAGGAGTATTCCAAGGCCTATACGCCCGGCTCGGGCGAGACGCCCTATTACGCCATTCTGGAGCCCGAGAACCGTGAGCTCTATGAGCGCTATCTTGAGCGCGTTCAGAACCTGACGAACTTCCACCCGGTGGGTCGCCTGGCCGAGTATCGTTACTACGATATGGATGCCGTGACCAACTCCGCCCTCGATCTTTCGGATGAGATTATCGCCTGCCATGCATAAAGTCATATCATTCGGTATTCCCTCGTATAACGCTGCCAAGGACATGGACCATTGCATCACCTCCATTCTGGAGGGGAGCAATTACGCCACCGATATCGAGATCATTATCGTCGATGACGGTTCCAAGGACGAGACGGCGGCCAAGGCCGATGAGTGGGAGACGCGTTACCCCGGCATCATCCGTGCGGTGCATCAGGAGAACGGCGGCGACGGGATTGGCGTCCTTTCGGGCTTGCGCGAGGCACAGGGCACCTACTACAAGGTTGTCGACTCGGACGATTGGCTCGATGGCGCAGCCCTGTCGACCATGCTTTCGATCCTTCGCGGTTTTGAGGAGCGCGACCAGCGCGTCGACCTCTTTATCTCGAACTATGTGTACGAGAAGGTTTACGAGGGTACGCACACCGCTATTGGCTACAAGTTTGCCCTGCCGCGAAAAAAGATCTTTACCTGGGACCAGATTGGTCATTTCCGTCTGGACCAGAATCTGCTCATGCACAGCCTGTGCTATCGCACGGATGTGTTGCGCGCGTCCAATCTGCCTATGCCGCCGCACACGTTCTATGTAGACAACATCTACGCCTACGTGCCGCTGCCGCGCTGCAAGACCATGTACTACGCCGACATCGACCTCTATCGCTACTTTATCGGTCGTGAGGGCCAGAGCGTCAACGAGGCCACGATGGTCAAGCGTCTGGACCAACAGTTTCGCGTGACGCGCATCATGATGGAGTCGTTCCATCTGTACAGCGATGTCGAGTCGTCGCGTCTGCGCTCGTACATGATGGGCTATTTCACCATGATGATGGCAATCTGCTCGGTGCTCACTAAGCTTTCCGACGAGGATTGTGCCGACGAGCGCCTGAAGACGTTGTGGAGTGATCTGAAAGCCTATGACGAGCGTATGTATCGTCGTGCACGCTACGGTGTGGTTGGCTTCTTCACCAACCTGCGCGGCCGGGCCGGCGACAAAACCACACTCGGCCTATACCGTCTTGCCTCAAAGATCTTTAAATTCAACTAGCTGCTGAGTATTCGCTGCTGATAGGTTGACTGGGCCCCTTGGCCTTTAGTTTGCTACTGCGAACAGTCCTGCTCGCACGGAAAGCACATTAAGTGCTTTCCGGCTCGTGCGGAACTTGTATCAAACTATAGGCCAAGGGGCCTCTGCTATAAGAATCGATTGTCAGGCAGCTGAATTTGAAGATCTTCGACGCGCGGTACACAGGGGCCTGGGCTGAAAAAATTTTAGTTGGTAGTCGGTCGGAGACGGGCGGGCGTTACGTTTGTCGCGAGTTCCGCATGCAAAAAAGGCCACTTAATGTGGCCTTCGTCTTGCATAGGACTGTAGAGCAGCAAACGTAATGCCCGCCCGCCTCCGACCGACGGTCGAGTGAGATTACTTCGCAGCACCTGGGATTCCGTGGGAG
>USNA01000161.1 GCA_900555955.1 uncultured Collinsella sp.
GACTATGGCAGCGGCCTCGACGGAGCTCAAGCGTGCCGGCGCCGCAGCAGTCGATGGCCTCGCTATCGCACGCGTTTGGTAGGGGGTGGCTTTGTGGCAGTGAAGATAGCGCGGCGCATCGAGCCGACAAGCGAGCAACTGGCTTCCTCCGTAATCCTGACCGGCACCTCGGCGCTGCGCATGATGCGCGCCGAGCGCCGACAAATGGGTTACATCAGCTGGAGGGACCTCGATCCCGATGAAGAGCGCCGTGTGCTGCACGCATCGTCGCCCTCGGCCGAGGACATCTATCTTCCCGACCTGGTACGAATTGGGGCCAAAAGCGGCGAGGTGCAAGAAGATCTGTGCTTGCTGGTGGGATCTGCGGCGCAGCGCCGCCGCATGCCTGGCATGGGCTGGTCCGTGTGTTCCGGGTTGCCTGCCGGCTCGATTCTAGAGGTGGAACCGGGGGTGTACAGCCTATCTCCCGAGGCTCTTTGTGTTGCCGTTGCTCGCGAGGTCGGCTGTATCCAGGCGTTTGCCTTGGCCCAGGAACTGTGTTCCAAGATTTCGCTGAGCGATCGCGGGAAGTACCTGCCTCCCTATACATCGCCTGTTGCGAATAGACTTGCAAAGGACAAGGACCAACCGGCAGACGTTGGCTACTTTGAAGTCGAGCCGGTGCTGACGCCCGATTGCCTGACAGATTACCTCGCGGCATGCAAGGGGAGTGCGGCCAAACAACTGCGGCGGCTGTGTCCCTATCTGTCGGAAAACCTGCGCTCACCCATGGAGTGCATCATGCTTGCCATGTTTTCGCTTCCGTTTTCCTATGGCGGATTTGCCTGCGGTCCCTTTAAGACCGACTACAAGATCGAGTTCGATGACCGCGCGCAGGCAATCTCGGGGATGCCGCATGCAGTTTGCGATGCGTATCAGGAAGCAGCCCGGTTTGACCTGGAATACAACGGTGAACTGGGCCATTCCTCCCGGAGGGGACGTATCCATGATGAAAAACGCAACACGGGCTTGATTGCTATGGGAATCGAGGTCGCGACGGTCAACAACGAAATGCTCTGCGACATGGAGGCGATGGAAGCGCTCGCATGGCGCATTCACCAGCGTATGGGTAAGCGATATCGCAACCGTGTTGACGCTCGCAGAAGGAAACAAGAGGCGCTATTTAACACGCTTAGGGCGTGTTTTGGGCTTAAACCTGCCTAACAATGCTCTGAAATAGGGGGTTGGATATATGCTCTGGCCAAAATATAGCAAATATGAGTACTGTTACAAATTCAGTAACAGCAAAATCAGGGATTTTGGGGCTGGAAGATGGCGTAAATTAGAAAGATATTAAACAAACGTGGAATATCCTGGCATCAATCTGACGTTATAGAGCGTGAAAACTGTTTGCAGAACAAAAAATTCCTGCCACTGATTTGGTAACAGTACTCATATTTGCAATTTTTTGGCCACGCGCCCCAATACGGGCGTGTTGGGGCTCTCCGTAGGGGAGCGACGGGCTCAATCATGGCGCGTACGGTCCGCTCCGACCTGCGAAATCTGTGCTCGCGATGCGAATAACGTCCCTAACCTTAAACTATAGCTTGAACTTAGCTATAATGCGCTACGTTCCTGCCAGGCTGTGGTTGCGGACGGACGAAATGTCCATCCTAGTCCAAGACAGACGCGGTCAAAGGGATCCACGTAAGCGACCGCGTGCGCGCGGCGCGATCATGGCGCGTCCTAGATGTAAGCCGCACCGTCCGTTCTACTTTCTTTGGGGCAATACCGCCTCGCGGGCGAGCGGGCCAGTCGTGAAGGTGGCTGCGGCCTCCCGAGCAAACGCCCCGGTGCGCAAGTGTGGGGTCAAATACCAGGTCAGCTGGTGGGAACACCCGTTATTCCGCGCAACGCACGGATCGTATACGACACAGAAGGCAGGGTAGTGGACATGGTGAGGGGCAGCTTGATGCACGCGGCTCGGTTGGGTGCTGGGACCGCGGCGGTCATTGCCGTTTTGGGCCTGAGTGGATGCGCGTTCAATCCACTGTCCACGTTCACGACGCCCACGATCGACCAGATCGAGCGCGAGACCGTTACCCCCACGGTATCGGACGATGCCCTGGTCACGCCGGGAACCCTGACTGTCGCTCTCGATACTTCCGATGCCCCGCAAGCCATGCAGGATGCCGACGGAAACCTCACGGGCTATGCGGTCGATGCCGCTCGTGCCCTCGCATGCCGCATGGGTCTCAAAGTCGCCTTTGTCGATGCGTCCTCGGCCGATTCCGCGCTCAGCGATAAAAAGGCCGACATCTTTATTGGCGACGCCAGGTCTACGGACGGCGATATCAGCTCACTTGGCACCTGTCTGTACGACGCCCCCGCCGTATTCGGCAAGAGCAGTGACGGCGAGTCGCTGAGCGTTTCCACCGAAACGCTTAACACCGCTACCCTGGGCGTTCAGACCTCCTCGGCCTCGCAGGAGGCGCTCGCCAAGCAAAGCATCACCGCCAACCAAAAGACCTTCTCCAACATCAATGAGTGCTTTGAGGCGCTCGAGTCGGGCGAGGTCGATTACGTGATCTGTGATTCCACGGCTGGTGGCTACCTCGCGCGTCTGATGAGCCAGATCTCCTATGTCGGTACGCTCGAGGCGCCCTCCACGCTTGGCGTCGCAGGCCTAAGCTCTAACGATGAGCTGTGCCGTGCCGCGAGCGATGCCCTCGATGGCATCACGGTCGATGGCACTCTCGAGGCAGTCCACTGCGTCTGGTACGGACAGATGCCCTATGACCTTACCGCCAAGACCGTTTCGGGGGCCAATGTGCAGGCATCCGACTCCACGTCCAACGAGACCGAGTCCTCCGATGACGACGCCTCTGATAACAACGGCGACAGCCCGTCGTCTAGCCAGGAGGGCACCATCACCGACGATGACATCAACAAGCTCAATAGCTAGTTATTGGTAGGGGTGGCGCCTGCCATACATTGAACGAGGCACTTCTTCACGGTTTCAACACGCATAGCCGGGTCTCCCTAATAGGGGAGCCCGGCTTTTCTATTTTGGTAAAAACGGCAGGTAAAAGCTGATTTCCAGGAGAAAAACTAGCTTTGCCGACGCCTTCCTATAGCGCACTTTGCCACGGAAAAGTGCGAGACTTCGGTATGCGGTATCAAGCAGTCGTTATTCGGGTCTTTGGGAAATCGCGTGATTAAATGCACGGCAATGGGTACATAGCCAGTACAGTAAGTCCCCGAGGCAGATTGGAGCCACGTATGGATATCAAGGTTTCTGGACGCAAGACGACGGTAACCGATGCTCTGCGTGCGCATGTGGATGAGAAGATCGGCGAGGCGCTCAAGGTTTTCGATATCGAGCCCATGACAGTCGACGTTGTGCTTCGTTATGAGAAGAACCCCTCGAACCCCAACCCGGCAATCGTCGAGGTCACGGTTCGTGCCCGCGGCTCTGTGATTCGCGTTGCCGAGCACGGCGCAGATATGTATGCCGCCATCGACCTCTCCGCCGATAAGGTCACCCGCCAGCTGCGCAAGTTCAAGACCAAGGTCGTGGACAACCGCCAGGGTGGTGCCAGCGCCGCGGATGTTGCGCCGGTCGAGCGCGTCGAGGATCTGGCCGACCTGCTGCTGCCCGAGGAGGAGGACGACCTGCTCGTCCGCGAGAAGGTCATCGATGTCACCCCGATGACTGAGGAGCAGGCGCTGGTGCAGACCGATCTGCTGGGTCACGACTTCTACGTGTTCGAGAACGCGACGACCGGTCTCATCAATGTGGTGTATCACCGTAAGAATGGTGGATATGGCATCATCAAGCCCCGTATCGAAACACTTGACGAGTAAAATACGTTAACTTGCATGAGTTAACGGTTGGCGGCCATCCCATGC
>USNA01000162.1 GCA_900555955.1 uncultured Collinsella sp.
GGAACTCCTTCGGCCCTGGGGATCGACCTTGTGCCCCGTCCCTCGGGACTAAGGATACATGGTAGAGGCGCTTGTGCTTCAAAATTCATCGGCTGGGTACGCAGCGAAGGTTCATATCGAAATATCTTCACCACCGGGTAAATAAAAAAAGAAGTACCGCTTGGGGGCGGTACTTCTTTTGAAAGCACGTATGTTGTTCTGACCTTAGCGGATCTAAATTAGAGGCCGCAGGCTGCTTTGAGTTCTTCGACTCGGTCGGTTTTCTCCCAGGTGAAGTCGGGGTCTTCGCGGCCAAAGTGACCGTAGGCTGCCGTCTTTTCGTAGATGGGGCGGCGCAGGTCCAGGTCGCGGATGATGGCGCCCGGGCGCAGGTCGAAGGTCTTCTCCACGGCCTCGACGATCTTGTCTTCGGCAACATGTGCGGTGCCAAAGGTGTCGACCATGATCGACAACGGCTTGGACACGCCGATGGCGTAGGCCAGCTCGACTTCGCAGCGGTCGGCAAGGCCGGCGGCGACGACGTTCTTGGCGACCCAGCGAGCGGCGTATGCGGCGGAGCGGTCGACCTTGGTGCAGTCCTTGCCGCTAAAGGCGCCGCCGCCGTGACGGCCGTAGCCGCCATAGGTGTCGACGATGATCTTACGGCCGGTTAGGCCCGTGTCGCCCATGGGGCCGCCCACGACAAAGCGACCGGTGGGGTTCACGTAGATATCGGCGTTGTCCCACGGCATGTTCTCGGCAGCCATGACAGGCGAGATGACATGCTCGATGAGGTCGTCCTTGATCTTGCCCATGTCTTCGATCTCGGCTGCGTGCTGCGTGGAGATGACGACGGTCGTGACCTCGACGGGCTTGCCGTCCTCGTAGCGCACGGTGACCTGGGTCTTGCCGTCGGGGCGCAGATAGGGCAGCGTGCCGTCGTGGCGCACGGCGGCCAGGCGCTCGGCCAGGCGGCTCGCCAGGTAGTGCGGCATGGGCATGAGGGTCTTGGTCTCGTTGGAGGCATAGCCAAACATCATGCCCTGGTCGCCGGCGCCGATCAGGTCGATCGGGTCGTTGGTGGCGCCGGTCTGGGTCTCGAAGGACTCGTCGACGCCCTGGGCGATATCGGGGGACTGCTCGTGGATGAGGCTCATGACGCCACAGGTATCGCAGTCAAAACCAAACTTGGCGCGGTTGTAGCCGATGCGGCGGATAACGCCACGGGCAATCTCCTGCACGTCGACGTAGGCCTGGGTGCGGATCTCGCCGGCGACGATGACGGTGCCGGTGGTCACGAGGGTCTCGCAGGCGCAGCGGACGTTTTCCACGTTGGCGGGCACGCCATTGGGCGCAATATAGCCCTGCTCCTGCAGCTCTATTTCTTTGGCGAGGATTGCGTCGAGGACGGCGTCGCTGATTTGGTCGGCGATCTTATCGGGATGACCTTCGGTCACCGACTCCGACGTAAACACAAAGGACCCGTGTTGGGGTGGGATGGAACGAAGTTCTTCTGACATGATTGTCCTTTCAAAAACGCGTCCCGGCGACCGTTACCATTCCGCCGGGCTCTGTATGCAAGGGCACATCATAGCGCGAAAATCCAACATTCACACCCTTTCCGCACCTACTCATTGGGGACAGGCTTAAACGACCAGCCTAGTAACGTCCCTAAGTGCCGACAGGTTGCCAAAAGACTGGTCATTCAAGCCTGTCCCCAATGAGTAGGTCGATGCCCTTTGTGCGGAGGTGGGCATTGTTGCTTTATACTGGTGCGGTTAGACATCCATCCTGCAATCGAGGAGATTTCCATGGCATCAGACGTTCGCGTCCGCTTTGCACCCTCACCGACGGGCAAGCTGCACATCGGCGGCGCCCGCACCGCTATCTATAACTGGGCTTTTGCCCGCGCAAACGGCGGCACGTTCATCCTGCGCATCGACGACACCGACCCCACCCGTTCCACCGACGAGAACACGCAGATCATCCTGCGCGCCATGCGTTGGCTGGGTCTGGACTGGGACGAGGGTCCCGAGGTGGGCGGCGACTTTGGTCCCTACGCCCAGACCGAGCGCCTGGACCTGTACAAGCAGGCCGCCCAGAAGCTCTGGGACGAGGGCAAGGCCTATCCCTGCTTCTGCACCAAAGAGCAGCTCGACGCCGATCGCAAGGCCGCCCAGGAGCGTAAGGACCCCTTCCAGGGCTATCAGCGCCGCTGCCGCGATCTCGATCCCGAGGAGGCACGCCGCCGCATCGAGGCCGGCGAGCCCTACGTCCTGCGCATCAAGGTGCCCGAGGACCGCGGCGACGTCGTCATCCACGACGCCGTCCACGGCGAGGTGACCTTCGACGCCAAGGAGCTCGACGACTTTGTCATCTTCCGCTCCGACGGCACGCCGACGTACAACTTCGCGACCGTCCTCGACGCAGACATGACGAAGATCACCCACGTCATCCGCGGCGACGACCATCTGTCCAACACCCCGCGCCAGGTTATGGTCTATGAGGCCCTCGGTGCGCCCGTGCCCACGTTCGCCCACATCTCCATGATCCTGGGTGCCGACGGCAAGAAGCTCTCCAAGCGCCATGGCGCCACCTCGGTTGAGGAGTACCGCGACGCCGGCTACCTTTCTGACGCCTTCGTCAACTACCTAGCGCTGCTCGGCTGGTCGCTCGACGGCGAGACCACGATCATCCCGCGCGATGTCCTGGCCAGCAAGTTCTCGCTTGACCGCATTTCCAAGAACCCGGCGACCTTCGATCCCAAAAAGCTCGATTGGGTCAATGCCGAGTACATCAACGGTATGTCCGACGCCCAGTTTGCCGACGAGATCATGGTCCCCGAGTTGCACGAGGCAGGCCTCATCGAGGGTAACGTCGAGTACGGCGAGGATTGGATCGACGCGCTCGCTGCCATCGTCAAGCCGCGCACCAAGATGCCGGCCGACGCCGTGACCGTTGCCGCTCCCATCTTTGCCACGGCCGAGACGCTCGAGTATGACGAGAAGTCCGTCAACAAGGGCCTGGCCAAGGAGGGCATGGGTGCCATTCTGGATGCCGCCAAGGCCGCGCTTGAGGGTGTTACCGAGTGGACGGCCGCCAACATCGATGCCGCGCTTGAGCCGCTCCCCGAGCAGATGGACCTCAAGAAACGCGTGGTGTTCCAGGCCGTGCGCGTTGCCGTTTGCGGGAACATGGTGAGCCCTCCGCTGGGCGAGACCATGGCGCTCGTTGGCCGCGACGACTGCCTGGCGCGCATCGACCGCGCCCGCACGATGGCGCTGTAACAGTCGCGTAAACGCATGTATCCGAGCCCCGCTCACCACGAGTGGGGCTCTTGTTTCTAAAGACGTATGGGATGGGAGGTACAGAGACCATGGCCGAGCAACTGTCGCTGTTTGGTTCGCCCGAACCCGAGCAGGCTTCCGTGAAGCATGCCCGCACGGCCGAGCGGATCAAACCCGAGCCCGCGCCAGAGCCCATTGCCGCCTACGCGAACGTGGTCCTCGACATTCCCACCCGTGCTCTGTCCGAGCCTTTTGCCTACGGCATCCCGCAGTCCCTCGCCAACGAGGCCCAGATCGGGTCTACGGTCCTGGTCCACTTTGGCAACCGTGCGGCCGCGGGCTATATCGTCGACATCTCGCCCGAGCTGGCCGACCTGCAAGGTAACGACGCTCTCGATCCCGCGCGCATCAGGCCCATCGAGGCCATCCTCAGTAAACCGCTCTTTGGCGCCGAGGCCGCCCGCATTGCGCGTTGGATGAGTCGCGAGTATGTCGCGACGCTTTCCGAGTGTCTGCGCCTGTTCTTGCCTCCGGGCGGCAGCCCGCGTGTTGTTAAGGGCGATGGCGGGGCGTGGACGGTCGAGCGCTCAGCCGTCACGCCCATCTGGCCATCC
>USNA01000163.1 GCA_900555955.1 uncultured Collinsella sp.
ACACAACTGGGCCAAGGCCAACCTGCTCTACGACCTGCTCGAGCACAGCGAGCTGTTCCATGGCACCGCGCAGGCCGACAGCCGCTCCATCGCCAACGTCACCTTCCGCACCGACGACGCCGAACTCGACGCGGCCTTTGTCGCAGGCGCGGCCGAGCACCAGATTCAAAACGTCAAGGGCCATCGCCTGGTGGGCGGCATGCGCGCGAGCGTCTACAACGCCGTGACCATGGAAGACACGCAGGCACTGGCCTCGTACATGAAGGACTTCGAAGCGCAGCATAGTTTGAGTCCGCGATCTAACTAGCCCGCAACGCGCGGGCCGACCAGCCACTTCAAACCACTTGTTTTAGACAAACCTGCTAAGGAGTTTTTCATGCGCAAAATTAAAACCATCGACGACATTACCAAAGACGGCAAGGTCGAGTTTGGCGAGGGCTACGAGTTTGTGGGCACCGCCGAGGAGGCCGACGCCATCCTGATGCGCTCCACCGACCTGCACGGCTACGAGCTGCCCGAGGGCATCCGCGCCATCGCCCGCTGCGGCGCAGGCGTCAACAACATCCCCGTTGAGGAGTACGCCAAGAAGGGCGTCGTCGTCTTTAACTCCCCCGGTGCCAACAGCAACGCCGTCAAGGAGCTCGTCCTGGGCATGCTAGTGCTCTCGAGCCGCGGCGTGGTGCAGTCGATGAACTGGGTGCGCGACAACGCCGACGACCCCGACATTCAGGTCGATGCCGAGAAGGCCAAAAAGGCCTTTGTGGGCCGCGAGCTCAAGGGCAAGCGCATCGGCGTCATCGGTCTGGGCAACGTGGGCTCCAAGGTCGCTAACGCCTGCGTCGATTTGGGCATGGACGTCTACGGCTACGATCCGTTCATTTCCGTCGAGCACGCGTGGGTGCTGAGCCGCGAGGTGCAGCGCGTGGGCACGCTCGAGGATCTGTGCCGCGGCTGCGACTACCTCACCGTGCACGTGCCCAGTAAGGCCGACACCATCGGCATGATCAGCGCCCAGCAGATTACCCTGCTGGCACCCGACGCCGTGCTCATCAACTACGCGCGCGAAACCATCATTGACGAGGACGCCGTCGACGCCGCCCTGCGCGCGGGCAAGCTCAGCTGGTTTAGCTGCGACGTTGCCCCGCCCCAGACCGTCAAGATGCCCAATACGTTTATCACCACGCACTCGGGCGCCGGCACTGGCGAGGCCGAGGCCAACTGCGCCGATATGGCCATCAGCGAGCTCAAGGATTACTTGGAGAACGGCAACATCGCGCACAGCGTCAACTATCCCGCCTGCAGCATGGGCAAGGCGCGCGCCGCGAGCCGCATCGCCTGCCTGCACGCCAACGTGCCCAACATGATCGGCCAGATCACGGCGATCCTGGCCAAGGACAATGCCAACGTGCAGCGTATGACCAACGAGTCCGCCGGCGAGAACGCCTACACCATGTTCGACACGGACGAGCACCTGGACAGCAGCACCATCGAGGCACTCAAGCGGATTCCGTCGATGTATCGCGTACGCGTGATCAAGTAGCGCCGGCGCCAAGCCTGCCAGACAGACCACGAAGTTCATTCGCCCCCCGTTTTCATGGAACGGGGGGCGAATTTTGTGCTTCCGTCGGCTTGAAAAGTGATACCCAGACCAAGTTGTTTCGGATAATCGACAGTGAGGCCTCAGTCGCTAAGCACAACTGCTTTTATAAACAGCTTTATCAGGGGTTTTAGTAGCTAAAAATCGATCTCTATATGCCAAATTAAAGTTGACTGTCCATTTTCCGAAATAACTTGTTCTTGGTAGCACTTTTAGAGCCAATTCCGGGGAGCAATTGAAGCCTTTTCGCAACTAAAACCCTGGTTCCCGCGACCGTTTTCCACCCGCGCGGCTACATTCCCGCCCAATCGATAAAAATCTCCTCACGAAGCCGCCGTTCGAGCTCCTGCTGCCGCGGTGTCTTGTCTTTCAGCGGCATATCGAGATAGGACATGATGAGTTCCATCACCACGCGGAAGGCATCGGAGTCGACTAGCTGACCATAGGTCATCAGAACGACAGGATATCCCATCGCTTGCAGGGCCGTCGTTCGATCGGAGTCCGAGATCTTGGATTCTATTGATCCGTGAATGGCTTTACCCTGGCATTCAACCAGGCACTCCCGGCTGCCGTCCTTATTTGACAGCAGGATATCGGCGTAGCGCCTATCAAGCCCCGAAATCAGGCGGGCGCTGCGCGTCATGCGAATCTCAACGTTATTGGTAAGGTGTAACCCTTCGCCACCGCGCAGCCTCGAAAGGCCAAACAGCATCGAAGCTTGGACCTCAAGCGGCGATGCCACAACCCCCGTAATGCATTTCGCGGCACGTGTGAACGATTTAGCACCGCGGAGTCCCTGGATCTTATTGGCGAACTCCGTAAGGTCAGAGAGCTCGATCAAGGGAGGTCGTTTCCACAAGTCCGTTGGATTCCCCGAGGCATCCTTTACGTTTTCCCAGCCCGACCGTGCGTCACCCCACCGGCTCCCATACGCCTGCTCAAGGGCCAACTTTACCTGAGGCGCAATCTTGCACACGGCAAAGGTACCGCACATCTCATACATGCACATGATCAGACGCTCGTTTGAGACCGAGGAAGCCAGGGTCAGCAGCGTAAAGAGCGGGGACGCGACATCAAGGCCAAACTCTGTCTGCCGCACGGAGCTGAACGGCCTCTCCCCGTTCCAAACATGCCTGACAATGCGACCGCCTTTACGTCCGCAGCCACCCTGCGCCAACACGTGTAACGGGGCGCCCAGGAAATGCTTGACGAGCGGATGCTCACAAAGGCGTTCCCTGCGCGGATCGTCCGCAGAATCGGGCAGGTCCGGCATTATTGCCAAGACCTGTGGAGGTATCCGGTGATACCGAAAGGCAGATATGTCGCACAGCATGTCGTCCATGAAAGGTACGTACCCACTACGTCGTTTGCGAGCCCGCCCGGACGGCAGACGCGATGGCTCGGCCTGCGAACGGTAAATACTGCTACGTGCACGTCGCGAATCTGCAGGTGGCTTTCAATCGGTTTGGAAAGCAGACTGATTGTATGGTTGATGAGGACTTTGTCTGGCCGCTTGCGCAGGAGCTTGTGAAGATTGACAGCTCGGACCCCGGCGCGTATAAGGGCGAGATCGAACAACATATCAAAGACCTGGTCGAGACATATGTTGCCAAACTCGATTCGCCCGTGCTGGACACCGCAGAGATACGCGAGCTCGAAGTGTTCCCCGGGCGCTGCAACCTTATGATTACCGTGCCGGGCGCGAGCGACGAGGCGCGGCTCGTCTACATCTGCCATATGGATACCGTACCCTGGGCGATGGCTGGAACGCGGACACGACCGTCGGCTTCTTTACCGGCTACACCGACACCGCCGTCATTGCCGGCAAGAAAGGTAACCACAATTGTATGAGCTACGGACCCGGCTCGTTGGCGCTCGCGCACAAGCCCAACAAGCATGTGCCCCATGCCGATATCGTTCGCTGCCAGAACGTGCTCATCGCGCTTGCCGATAACACGCTCTGGGACGCAAGCGGCCAAGTTGGGGCATAATAAGCCGCGAACAAACCGACTCGCGCGTTAGGACCGCCCATGAAAGCACTTCCGTTTCCCTGCATCCGCCCAGCTCAGGACCGCGTGCTCGAAGCGCTGCCGCAGATGGGCGGCATCTTGAGCGGCAACGACGCACTTCGCAGCGCCATCGCCGACGGGCTCATGCTCAAAGATCCGGGCGCAGCGTATTACGTGTACGAGTGCTCGGGCGAACCGGGTCGCGTGACGGGTGTCGTGGCGATTTGCCCG
>USNA01000164.1 GCA_900555955.1 uncultured Collinsella sp.
CGAATCTTCGGGCTGCCGCTGTCGCCGCCAGTGCGCACACGATGATGTCGGTGCAAATTGGCGTACATGCCGCGGGGCTCGACTGCTCCACCGGCTCAAAGATCCCCGTGCAGGTGAGTGGCCAGGACTCCGACGGCTCCTCTGTGAGCGAAACGCTCTACGTTGACGAGCACGGTCGCGGCATTAAGCTGCTGCCCGGCGATTACACGCTCTCCATTGCTGGATCCCCCATCGCGGAAGACGGCACCATCTACACCGTCCCGACCACCAAGGCGCAGGTCACCATTAAGAGCGATGGGCAGGATCTGCGCGCTCAAGCCACCTTTAAGCTCAAGGTACCTTCGGCCGACACGGTGACTGACGACCAGATCGATGCCGCCGCCAAGTATGCCGAGGAAGGGGGCGCAAGCTCTGCCGCCGCGGCAAAGATACTCCAGCAGGCGGCAATTACGCGCCGCGATGCCGCCGCCCACGCCGTAAGCGCAAGCGAGGCTCAGTCCGCCCGCGATGCCGACGCTCGGCACAAGGCGACGAACCTGTATCAGCTCGATATTCCGGTTGAGTGGTATGGCAAGGTCGCAACCTGGCAAAACGGCAGCACGCTGTGCATTTATCTGGACAGCGACACCAACACACCGCTCGTGACGCTTGTCGCAGTGCGCAACGGCGAGACCTTTACCCCCGATGACGGCGATACGGTTTTGGGCACGGTCAGCCTGGGCAACGGCTACACCGTCCACCCCACCCGGCCCGTCTCGACAAGCGTGATTCCGCAAACCATCAACGGGCGCACGCAGAACCCCGTGTCGACCTACCCCATGGACACGGCGATTGAGCTTGTCGAGCTCACGACCGGCAACCGCTACACATACAGCCAGATCAAAAACGACCTGGTCGGTAAAGACGGCAAGGCAGACGCCGCGACCAAACTCGAGACCGACTACCTCGCCCAGATTCTCCTGCCGAGCATCAAGGCCCAGGACTAGCCAGCCCGAAGACAGCCGCCCGACATCCACATCCCTAACGCAGTTGCGGTGAAATAGGGATTGTTTTTGCTGGTCAAACCGGAAAACAGTCCCTATTTCACCGCAACTTATTGGTGACCTTTTGGGTGGCACTCAGCGCCACGGGTCAGCTTCGAACATCGGCTCGCGCTCGGGGCGTCGGTCGCTGTAGGGGTCGTAACCGTCGTCGTCCTCGTTCTCGGCACGGATGTAGGGGTCGCGGGGCTTGGGCGCGGGTTTGGGAGCAGCCTTCGGTGCGACCGGCGCGACGGGCGCCGCCTCAGCCGCCGGTGCGTTCGTCTTGTTCTCGTCTTTCATCTGCATAGCTCCTTGCCATGTGCTCACGTTCAACACCATCGATTGTCGCACGAAAAAGGGCGGCGGACCCAATCGGATCCGCCGCCCTTGGAGTTCGGCTCAAAAGGCAAATTTTGAGGCATGACCCAAAATCTACTGAGCGTCGGGGACCTCGTAGGTGGCCGCCGGCGTGTTGTCGCACACGACGGTAAAGCCGCCGTCCTTGTCGACATCGACCGTCACCTGATCGCCCTCGCGCACCGTGCCGTCGATAATAGCGGCGGCGATGGCGTCCACGACCTCGCGCTGAACCAGACGCTTGAGCGGACGGGCGCCAAAGACCGGGTCCAGGCCGCCCACAGCGAGCATCTGCTTGGCCGCCGGGGTGATGGCAAGCGTCATGCGCTCCTTGGCCAGGCGTGCGCGGACGTCGGCAAGCTGGATGTCGACGATCTTCTCGATCTGCGCCATGCCGAGCGGATGGAACACCACGATATCGTCGATACGGTTGAGGAACTCGGGACGGAAGGTCTGAGCCATGGCCGCGTTGACCTGATGGCGCATCTCCTCCTCGTCCTTGCCGGAAAGCTCGGCGATAGCCTTGGAGCCCACGTTAGACGTCATGATAATGATCGTGTTCTTGAAGGACACCTGGCGACCCTGGCCATCGGTCAGGCGGCCGTCGTCGAGCACCTGCAGCAGCACGTTAAAGACATCCGGATGGGCCTTCTCCATCTCGTCGAGCAAGATCACGGAGTAGGGGCGACGGCGTACGGCCTCGGTGAGCTGGCCGCCCTCGTCGTAGCCCACGTATCCCGGGGGCGCACCGATCAGACGCTGGACGCTGAACTTCTCCATGTACTCGGACATGTCGATACGCACGAGCGCGCGCTCGTCGTCGAACAGGCACTCGGCAAGCGCCTTGGCGAGCTCGGTCTTACCCACGCCGGTGGGGCCCAGGAAGAAGAAGCTGCCGATGGGCTTGTCCGGATCGGAGAGGCCCGCACGGCTGCGACGCACAGCTGCGGCAACGGCGGAGACGGCCTCGTCCTGGCCGATGACGCGCTTATGCAGCTCGCCCTCCAGGCCCTTCAGCTTGTCGAGCTCACCCTGCATCATCTTGGAGACGGGCACGCCGGTCCAGGCGCTCACGACCTCGGCGATCTCATCAGAGGTCACCTGTTCGTTGAGACCCTCGCCGTCCTGCTGCTTTTGTGCCTCGAGCGCAGCCTCGGAATCCTGAATCTGCTGCTGCAAGCCCGGGATCACGGAGTAGCGCAGCTCGGACGCACGACCCAGATCGCCGTTGCGCGTCGCGCGCTCCTCTTCGCTCCTGGCCTCGTCGAGCTGTCCCTTGAGCTCTTGCACGTGGTCGATGGCGTTCTTTTGGTTGAGCCAGCCGGCCTTTTGCACGTTGAGCTTTTCCTGGACCTCGGCAATCTCTTGGCGCAGGGCCTCCAGACGCTCCTTGGAGGCGTCGTCGGTCTCCTTCATGAGCGCCTGCTCCTCGATCTGCAGCTGGGTGAGCTGACGCGTGGTGGCGTCGATCTCGACCGGCATGCTGTCGAGCTCCATGCGCAGGCGGCTTGCGGCCTCATCGACCAGGTCGATGGCTTTGTCGGGCAGGAAGCGGTCGGCGATATAGCGATCGGAGAGGTCGGCGGCGGCCACGAGCGCGCTATCGGTGATGTGCACGCCGTGGAAGATCTCGTACTTCTCCTTGAGGCCACGCAGGATCGAGATGGTGTCCTCGACGGTGGGCTCGGAGACCATAACGGTCTGGAAACGACGGGCGAGCGCCGCGTCCTTCTCGATGTACTTGCGGTATTCGTCGAGCGTGGTCGCGCCGATCGCGTGCAGGTCGCCACGGGCGAGCGCCGGCTTGAGGATGTTGCCGGCGTCCATGGAGCCCTCGGTGGCACCCGCGCCCACGATGGTGTGGAGCTCATCGATGAACAGGATGACCTTGCCCTCGGACTTCTGTACCTCCTTGAGCACGGCCTTCAAGCGGTCCTCGAACTCACCGCGGTACTTGGCGCCGGCGACCAACGCGCTCATGTCGAGCTCGATGAGGTCGCGGTCGCGCAGCGTACTCGGCACGTCGCCGGCCACGATACGCTGGGCGATGCCCTCGACGATAGCCGTTTTACCGACGCCCGGCTCACCGATGAGCACGGGGTTGTTCTTGGTGCGGCGGGACAGGACCTGGATGGTTCGACGGATCTCGTCGGTACGGCCGATGACCGGGTCGAGCTTGCCGGCGCGGGCAAGGTCGCAGATATTGCGTCCGTACTGCTCCAGCGCCTCAAACTGGGTCTTGTCCTCGGCAGACGTCACGCGGTCATCGCCGCGCAGTTCCTCGTAGACCTGCTCGATGCGCTCCTTGGTGACGCCGGCGTCGCGAAGAACGCGGCCGGCCTCGCCCTTGTCCTCGGCAAGCGCCATCAGCAGATGCTCGGTCACCACAAAGC
>USNA01000165.1 GCA_900555955.1 uncultured Collinsella sp.
TGTAATCCCACTCTGCCGCCTGCGCTATCGTCGCCTACGCCATGAACATCACCGCGTTCGACCCGCTCGAGAACGGCCTGATGTTCGAGAGGTTCCTGTCCCCGCAGCGTACCGAGATGCCCGATATCGATATGGACTTCGACGATGAGCGGCGCCTCGAGGTCGTGGAGCACGTTCGCCAGCTCTACGGCCCCGAGAAGGTCACCCACGTCATCACCTACTCGACCATTAAGGCCAAGCAGGCCATCAACGACGCCGCGCGCGTGCTGGACTATCCGGTCTACATGGGCCAGCGCCTGTCCAAGATGGTCTCGAGCGACCCCAAGGTCAAGCTCAAGCAGGTGCTCGAAAAGCAACCCGGCAAAGAGGATTTGTTTAACCCCGACTTTGCCGAGGCCTATAAAAAGGATGACGACGCCCGTCGCATCATCGACACGGCGCTCTCGATCGAGGGCCTCACCCGTGGCGAGGGCGTGCACGCGTGCGCCGTCCTGATCTGCCGCGATCCCGTCAACGAGCATGTGCCCACCAAGCTCGATACCAAGGGCGGCGTCGAGATTACCCAGTACGAGGGTCATACCGTTGCCGACATGGGCCTGCTCAAGATGGACTTCCTGGGCCTGCGCACGCTGACGGTTATCTCTAAGGCCAAGGCTAACATCAAAAAGAACTTCGGCATCGACATCAAAGAGGAAGAGATTCCCTTTGACGACCCCGAGATCTTTAAGCTCATGGGTTCCGGTCACACCGCCGGCGTCTTCCAGGTCGAGTCCGCCGGCATGACGGCCACGATCAAGAACATGAAGCCCACCGAGTACAAGCACGTCGTGGCATTGATCGCTCTATACCGCCCGGGCCCGCTGGGCGCCGGCATGGTTTCGTCCTACATCAACCGTATGAACGGCAAGGAGCCGGCGGTCTCCTACGACGACCGCCTGGACGACATCCTGGGCGAAACCTACGGCACCATGGTCTACCAGGAGCAGGTTATGCTCATCTCCGTCGAGATGTGCGGCTTCTCCAAGGGCGAATCGGACTCGCGTATCCGTAAGCCCGTGGCTAAGAAAAAGATCAAGCTGCTCACGTCGACGGTGCTCCACTGGGAGGATGGCTCGGACGAGACCACCTACGACCACTGGATGAACGGCGCCATCAAGAACAACTACACGCGCGAGGTCGCCCAAAAGATTTGGGACGATGTTCTCGAGTTCGCATCTTACGCCTTTAACAAGTCGCACTCCGCCGGCTACGCCATCCTGGTTATGCAGACGGCATGGCTCAAGGCGCATTATCCGCACGAGTACATGGCGGCCGTTCTGACGTCCTATACGGGCAAGACCGACAAGATCGTTCACTACGTCTCGGCGTGCCGTCACGACGGCATCCCCGTGCTGTCGCCAGATGTCAACGAGTCCGGTACCGAGTTCACGGCTACCAAGGAAGGCGTGCGCTTTGGTTTGGCCGGCATTCGCGGCGTGGGCACCGGCGTGGCGCAGGCGATTATCGCCGAGCGCGAGGCGGGCGGCCCGTTTAAGACACTGCACGACTTTGTCGAGCGCGTGGACTCGAGCCAGGCCAACCGTCGCGTGATCGAATCGCTCATCAAGGCAGGTGCTTTCGACTCCACGGGGTATCCGCGTCGCCAGATGATGCACTTTGTGGACAAGAACAACCCCGAGAACATCATCGATGCCGCTGTGAAGCGCCAGAAGGATCGTGCGAGCGGCCAGACGTCGTTCTTCGATATGTTTGGCGACGTTGAGGGCTCGGGCTTTGAGGTGAGCGTGCCCGATCCGGATGGCCAGGAGTGGGACCGCCACCTTAAGTTGAGCCAGGAGAAGGAGGTTCTGGGCATCTATGTCTCGGACCACCCGCTGCGCCCGTTTGAGTATGCGCTAGCCAAGGCGCGCGACTTCTCGTTCTCGCAGATCGACACCGGCTACGAGGTGCAAAACCCCACGGGCGGTACCATCAACCAGGAGATTCCCGAGGGCAAGGCACTGTGGTGGGCCGGCATGGTCTCGAGCGTGTCCAAGCGCGTGACCAAAAACGGCGACCCCATGGGCATTGTGCAGCTCGAGGACATGGAAGGCGAGGCCACGGTCGTGGTGTTCCCCAAGACCTACAAGGAGGCCGAGGGGTACCTGTACGGCGAGGTCGATCCCGAGACCGGCGCGCAGCTGTCCGATGCGTTTGTGCGCATTAAGGGCAAGCTCGAGCGCTCGGACCGCGGCGACCAGATCATCGCGCAGGAGATCGTGCCGCTGGAGCTTAACGAGGAGAACAACAAGCCCAAGGTGTTTGAGGTCATGGTGCCCAACAGCCGCTTTAGCCAGGGCAATATGGCGCGTCTTGCCACGGTGCTTACCGCCAACCCGGGCGGCGACCGCGTGGAGATCTTTATCGAGCAGGTGGACGGGCGCGTGCTGCGTGCCGAGGTGCCGGCCAAGGTCAACGCACGCTCGATTCCGCTGCTGGCCGAGGCCAAGGCCATCGTGGGTAACCAAGGCAGAGTAACGGTCATCTAAAATGATTTTGCTGGGGTAGCTAATTTGGGACGGGGCTATTTTAGCTACCCTTTGACTGACGGCGAATGAGTCGGGGTCGGAATACATCTCAACCGACATATGGGGGCAGCTAAAATAGCCCCGTCCCAAATTAGCTACCCCGCGCGAGATTGGAGGAAGTGATGGCGCAGGGGACGTTTGCGCAGGCGCTTCGTAAGGAGGCGGCGCTCAGCAGTACCTTTATGAAGGGGCGCTCGCTCATGCTCAACGGCGCCGTGCTGTCGTTTGAGGATTCCGGCTCGCGCTTCTCCAAAAATGTGACTATTGAGGGCACGGTGCGCGGCTCGCGCGGCGACCTGTACAAGACGCACGTGGCGCTCGACATGGACGAGCACGAGGTTGTCGACTACGACTGCGATTGCCCCGCCGCCTTCCGCTATTCCGGCATGTGCAAGCACGCTATCGCCACGGCGCTGGCGTATCTGGATGCCAGCGGCGCCGAGCCCGTCGAGGGCTTGCGTACGCCGGTCCGCACGTTTACGGCACCGCCCGCACAAGCCAAACAGTCCACACGCCCCGCGCCCACCGCATCTGCGGTCAACCCCAACTTTCCCTTCCCGGCACCCGTCCCCACGAGCCCGAGCCTTGTGGCGGCGCTTTCCGATCTTTCGGACGCGCGCATGGACGAGCTCGTGGCCATGCGTCGCAAGCTCGTCGGCACCATTGACCCCGATGCGCCCAAAGCGGTGCTGGAGCCCTCGCTGGTGCCGTACTACAATCCGCTGTTTGCCGATCGCTTTAACTGGGCGCTCGAGTTTCGCATTCGCTGCGGTTCGGTGTCCTACGTGGTTAAGGATATCGACGGCATGGCCGATGCCTATGTGCGTGGCGGTACGTTCTCCTATGGCAAGAAGCTTACGTTTGCCCATGTGCCCGAGGCTTTCGATGACGTGTCGACAAAGCTGCTTGACTTTGTTGCAATGACGGTCGCCTACCTAGGTGATATTACGAGCTCGCGCTCGGCATCGTACGACTTTGCCCGCAGCGGTTTTGTCGCCGAGCGTCAGTTGCCGGTATCCGAGTATTCTGTCGTGTCCGTACTGGACCTGCTGCGTGGCAGGACTATGTCCTTTGAGCCTGCTTGGTCGCGGGGGACGACGACGCATCGCGCCTACGAGGTGGCGGTCGAGCCGTCGCCGCAGGGGGAGGGCGAAGACCAGGCCCCGCGCCCCCCCGCAAGATCG
>USNA01000166.1 GCA_900555955.1 uncultured Collinsella sp.
GCGAGAACTCGGCCGACGGCGGCGAACGGGGGCATCCTGACGCCGGCGACCGACCTGCCCGAGGAGACTTGGGATGAGGCCTGCGAGTACACCTTTGATGACGCGCCGTACAAAAAGCGTGTGTACTGGGGCTTTGGCAAGGCGGAGCCTGCAGACGAGCTGGTCGAGGGTCCCAACATCAAGCCGTGGCCCGCGATGGAGCCGCTTGGTGACGATATCCTGCTCAAGGTGTGCTCCAAGATCATGGACCCGGTCACCACGACCGACGAGCTCATTCCCTCGGGCGAGACGAGCTCCTTCCGCTCCAACCCGCTGGGTCTGGCCGAGTTTACGCTGAGCCGGCGTGATCCGGCCTACGTGGGCCGCTCAGGCTCCGCAAGCCGCGGGTGACCTGGCGGCGCTCGATGCAGAGCTTGCAAGCGTGTTTGAGGCACTGGCCGGCGCGGGTGTCGCGGCCGATGCCAAGACGACCGAGTACGGCTCCACGCTCTATGCCAAGAAGCCCGGTGACGGTTCTGCCCGCGAGCAGGCTGCGAGCTGCCAGCGCGTGATCGGCGGCCTGGCCAACATCGTCCACGAGTACGCCACCAAGCGCTATCGCTCCAACGTGATGAACTGGGGCATGGTGCCCTTCCAGATGGAGGCCGAGCCCAACTTTGAGGTGGGCGACTACGTCTTTGTGCCGGGTATCCGTGCCGCGCTCGATGGCGACCTGAAGGACATCGCCGCCTACGTGGTGCGCGCCGACGGTTCGGTTGAACAGATTGAGCTCTACATTGCCGACATGACGGCCGAGGAGCGTGCCATCGTCAAGGCCGGCTGCCTGATCAACTACAACAAGTTCAAGGCCTCTGCCGAGTAACGTTGCTGTACGCCCCGGACACACCTTTCCCTCGTGCTCACGCGCTTCGCGAGGGTCGCCCGAGGGAAAGGTGTGTCCGGGGCTACCGCGACGTTCTCGTTGGGTCTTGAGGGACGCTAAAAAAAGACTTGCTTGATGCCGCCTCTGTTAATGGGGCGGTTTCTTTTTGTCGAAAACCACCACATTGGGGACAGTGCACCTTTGTGGTGGTCCCGTTTGTCTCGACCTGCAACATCTGGGCCCCTATTTGACGAGCGGTTGTTACAGATTGAGACAAACGATCGCCGCTGATCATTTCATCTCAATCTGTAGCATCTAAGATCGAAAAGGGCCGCTAGATGTTACAGATTGAGACAGTTGAGCGCCAGAGTCGAAAACCACCACAAAGGCTCCTGTCCCCTTTGTGGTGGTGGGGGCGAGCTCGATGTTGCCGTGCTCGTTGAACGACATTCTAATGAGCGTCTCTACAGAATTTCATCCGGGCTGGCGGGTTTGGTTGTTTTGGGGATGCCGAGTTTGGATGACGCGAAATCGTCAACATTGTCCTTAATTCCGTCTTTGGTGTAGACAGTGACCATATAGGTGCTGTGTCCGAATTCGCCCTTGTCGCGTGTTGCCCAGGCATCCCAGTAGGCGGCCCCGTTTCGCCCTTTGATTTTTCCGACACGGCGGAGTTCTGTTCGCTTTAATTTCTGGTTGCTATAGATGGTTCGACCGGTCTCCTCGGTGAGCCCGCACTGTCCAAGCATCTTGTCGAGGACTTGGTTCATGTGGCGCTCATCGGTGTTTGGTGCGTAGTCGTAGGCGAGGGTGATGGAGTCGAGTGGCTGGTCGTCGATTAGATAGTTTAGCGCCTGAGGTTCAAGGCAGAAATAGGGGGAGCATCCGTCGACCTTGCCGAGCAACGGTAACTTGGACTGCCAACTTCCGGTGGGAATTGCATATTCGTAGAACACGCCACGGCAGACAAAGGAGAGCGAGGTGGCACGCGAGCCGGCGTCGATCATCCCGCAAAGATCGAAGGGCGAGGCGATACCAAAAGAAAAGGGCGTGATGACGATAAGGAAGAGCATCACGATGGGTATGGCGAGAATGGCGATGACGTTACGACCGGTGGAATGAGACGGCTTCACATGCGCTCCTCGAGACAAAGATCTGTTGAGGATAGGCAGAAATGGATATGTTCAGAGAACAATTCAAGTTTAATCTCATGGCGCGAGATTGTCGACCGTTAGCGTCGAAAACCACCACAAAGGTGCCTGTCCCCTTTGTGGTGGTGAGGAGCGCGCGGCTTCTTTTGGTAATAGTGTTAGCTGGCGGTATCATTAGTGCAGGTGGTGAAGGCTTGCATTGTGAGGTGCTTTGCTGTGAGAAGTCCTGCCCGTATTGGATTGATTGTTTTGGCGCTTGCGATCACCGTGGTTGCCATGGGCGCTGTCGGCATGGCGTTTCTACCTGCTGCGGTGACGGAGCCGGTGGTCAAGCCTGTGACTCAATCTGTCGAACTTCTGACCGGCGACGACAAGCCCGAGACCATTACCGTTGATTTTGATGAGCAGCCGGCTGTGCTGGGTATTAGCAATTATCCGCGTATTCAGCTTGGGGCCATGCGCTATACCACGGATACAAGCCTGATCGATAGGGCGTCCGAGCTACTCAAGGGCAAAACATTTAAGCGTTGGTACGGATATGCGTCCTATCGGGCAAAAGCGAACGACATGGTTGGCGGATGCCACTCTTCCATCGAACTGGACACTGCAAACGGCGCAAAGTTATGTGATGTCTCGTACGATCCAGGCTACGAGGGCAATGAGGGTCCGGGCATCTACGTCATGGACGGCGATGTCGCATATGTCATGGAGGGCGACCAGACCGAGCTCAACGATTTTATGGGTCAGTGTATCCAAGATGCCTATAAACAGACCTGCTTGCCTGACTCGCAGACTGCACGCGATAGCGGGTCTGCCCGTACATGGCTGTTCGAGGATGAGATGCCCTGGACCGTCGAATCGGGAAGTACGGGTTCGGCGAAGGAGTAGAGACCGCGACCACCACAAAGGTGCCTCTTTGTGGTGGTTTTCGGTCTGTCTCGATCTGTAACATCTTGGCCGCTAAAAGTGGGCCTGGTGTTACAGATTTAGATTTTTGATCCGGGTGTTTTCTGTTCGTCTCGATCTGTAACAGTTAGACCCTAATTTGCCGATTAGATGTTACAGATTGAGACAAACGGGCGCCGCTGGTCATTTTCTCTCGATCTGTAACATCTAGGATCAAAAATGGCTGCTAGATGTTACAGATCGAGACGGTAGTGCGCCTGGGCAGCGGCGGGCTGACATCTCAGTACCCTATCCCTCAATCACTCAGAAAATCTTATATATAGAGACTTAGATTTATGTATAAGATCGTACAAAGCTGGCAACAATACTTCTCGAACAACGTGAAGCCGCCCCGTAGGGTGGCCGCCCCAAGAGAGGTGATTCCATGAGAATCGATAAGCTAGCAATGACGTCGCGCGAGGCGCTGCAGACCGCCATGAGCACGGCTGCCGACGCGCAGGCCGGCGCGGTGGGGCCGATTCACCTGCTGTCCGCCCTGCTCGGTGCCGGCGAGCGCAATATCTCCGTGATCATCGAGCGCATCGGTGCCGACCCGGCTCAGCTTGCACGCTCCACACAGGATGCCATCGACCGCGCGCCCAAGGTTTCGGGCGAGGGCCAGCAGATGGGTCTTTCCAATGAACTCGTCCGCGTCATCGAGAAGGCCGAAAAGAAGGCCACCAAGATGGGCGACAGCTTTGTGGTGACCGAGCATCTGCTGATGGCGCTTGCCGAGGACAAGGGCGAGGGCGGCCGCGGTCGTCGCGACGACGCCCGGCT
>USNA01000167.1 GCA_900555955.1 uncultured Collinsella sp.
CACCGCGGGCATCGAGCAGGTTGAAGGCATGGCTGCACTTCATGACGCAGTCGTGTGCGGGCAGCGGCAGCTTGCGCTCAAGGCAGGAATGACACTCGGCCTCGTAGTCGTCAAACTTCTGACGCATCATCTCGACGTTGGCGACCTCAAAGTTGTAGGCACTAAACTCACGCTCGTTCTCCAGGAACACGTCGCCGTAGGTCATCGGCGTGCCATCGGGCAGATAGCTCCAAACCAGGTCGTAGACGGAGTTGACACCTTGGGCGTACATGGCGATGCGCTCCAGACCATAGGTGATCTCGACGGGCACGGGGTCGACCTCGATGCCGCCTACCTGCTGGAAGTACGTAAACTGCGTGACCTCCATGCCGTTGAGCCAGACCTCCCAGCCAAGGCCCCAGGCGCCCAGGGTCGGGCTTTCCCAGTCATCCTCGACAAAACGGACGTCATGGTCGTTGGGGTCCAGACCGATAGCGGCAAGAGACCCCAGGTAAAGCTCCTGGGCGTTGACCGGCGACGGCTTGATGAGCACCTGGAACTGATAGTAGTGCTGCATGCGGTTGGGATTCTCGCCGTAGCGGCCGTCGGCAGGACGGCGGCAAGGCTGAGCGTAGCAGGTGCGCCACTCGGCGGGACCGAGCGAGCGCAGCGTGGTCGCGGTGTGGAAGGTACCGGCACCGACCTCGGAGTCATAGGGCTGCATAATGACGCAGCCCTGCTCGCCCCAGTACTGCTGGAGGCGCAGGATGATGTCTTGGAAGGAAAGCGATGAAGCGTTCATGCCTCTAATATCCCCTCGTCGAAACGATTACACGGTTAGGTACTGTACTATAGCGGTTTTTAATCGATAGCGCCCAGACGGTTGAGCGGCCAGTAACGCACGAGCGCCACGGCGATCAAATCAGAGCGATCAACGGGACCAAAGTAGCGTGAGTCGGCAGAGTTTTCGCGGTTGTCGCCCATCACCCACACGCACCCGTCGGGAACGGTGTAGGGATAGCTTACCTGAGCGCCGGGAGCCTGGACCGAAAGCGGCCAGCTCATGCCGGTCGTGTAGTCCTCGTCGAGCGCCTGGCCGTCAACGACCACCTTGCCGTCCTGAAGGTCGACCGTCTGGCCGGCCGTGGCAATAACACGCTTGACGAGAACATCGTGCTCGGAGGTGCCATCGGGGTTGTGAAACACCACGATATCGCCTTGGCTGACGGGCTGGCCGAGCTCGAGGCTCACCTTTTGCGCCAAGATCTGGTCGCCGATCTCGATCGTGGACTCCATGGAGCCGGTAGGTACCACAAAGGGTTCGACCACAAACGAGCGAATCAGGAAGGTGGCGACCAGTGCAATCGCGACGACCGCGATCCACTCAAACGCACCCTTTAGCACGGAATGCTGCGATGGAACCATTCTCACTCCTCGCTCTGCGAATACGATGCGTCCAGGATGTCCTGCGCATATGCGCGCTCCTCGGGCGTAAGCCGCGCCGTCTCGATCAGGTCGGGACGCCAACGGCAGGTACGCTCGATGGCATTCTTACGGCGCCAGGCGTCAACCTTGGCATGGTCGCCGCTCACGAGCACCGGCGGCACGCCCTCGCCGTTGAACTCGGCGGGGCGGGTGTACTGCGCGTACTCGAGCAGGCCACCGTCCTCGGCAGTCGAGAACGACTCATCGACGTTGCTCATCTCGTCACCAAGGGCGCCGGGAATCAGACGCACGACGGCATCGGCAACAACCATAGCGGGAAGCTCGCCGCCCGTGAGCACGTAGTCGCCGATCGACAGGGGCCCGGCGGGCGACCCCACCTGCCACCCGTCGATGACGCCCTCGTAGCGGCTGCATACAAACAGCAGACGCTCGCTTTTGAGCAGGCGCTCGGCCACATGCTGCGTAAAGGGTTCGCCGCAGGGCGTAAAGAACACCACGGTGGGCTTGGGACCCTCGGAGCTAATAGCCTCGATGGCTTCGGCGATGGGCTCGACCTTCATGAGCATGCCCTGCCCGCCGCCGTACGGCTCGTCATCGACAGTACGATGACGGTCGTGCGTCCAGTCACGCAGGTTGTAGGCCTTAAAATCAAAAAGGCCGGCCTTGCGGGCGCGGCCCAAGATCGACGTGGACATGACGGGCTCAAACATCTCGGGAAAGACCGAAAGGGTCTCGATCAGCATGTTTTCCTCCCTACTTGTCCATATCGATCAAACCGTCCATAACGTGGACGGAAATTGTCCCCTGATCGGGAAGATCGAGCACAACCTGCTCGATCACGGGAATCAGCACCTCGCCGTACCGATCGCCCTCGACAACCCAAACATCGTTGGCGGGCGTCGACATGATCTCGACAATTGTACCGAGCGAGCCAAAGCGCTCGTCGACCACCTCGCGACCCATCAGGTCGGTATAGGCGGCGTCGAGTGAATCGAGCTCAAAGTCGTCACGATTTGCCAGCACGTAGCATCCGGTGATGCCCTCGGCGGCTGTCAAGTCGTCAATGCCCTCAAACGAGACCAGATCGCCATCGCCCGTATCGGTGACGGATGTGACCGTGCAAAAACGGTCGCGCTTGAGCGCCGGCGGCGTCAAGGCGACGCGCATACCCGGCGTCAATACAGAAGGAAGCCCCCGCAGCGGCTGCGCGAGGACCTCCCCCTTCCTTCCGTGCGGTTTGACCACACGGGCGATGTTTTTGTACTGGGACCTCAAGGTCCTAGCCCAGAACCTCTACCTCGACTGCAGTGTCGAGGCGAGCGGCCAGTGCACGGGCGAGCGTGCGAATGGCCTTGATGGTACGGCCACGACGGCCGATGACCTTAGCGACATCATCCTCGGCAACCGAAACCTCAATCGTGGAGGCGTCGTCACCATCGATGACCTCAAGGCTCACGGAATCCGGGTCGTCGACGATCTGAACAACGAGATATTCGACGAGATCGGCGATGCGATCTGAGAGCATTGCCTCACCCTCGAGCTGTGCAGCGTCAACCTCAGGCACGATTTACTCCTCGGCGCCCTCAGCGGCCTCAGCGGCAGCCTTAGCGGCCTCGGCCTCTTTGGCGAGCTGCTTCTTGGACTTCTTGACGACGGTCTCGGTCTTCTCGCCCTCGTTGGCGGCCTTGACCAGAGCAGCGACAGCGTCGGTGAGCTGAGCGCCCTTGGACTGCCAGTCAGCGATCTTCTCGAGATCGAGGTTGATGGTCTTGGGGGCGGTCATCGGGTTGTAGCGGCCAACCTCCTCGATGATACGACCGTCACGCGGGGCGCGGGAATCGGCGACGACGACACGGTAGTACGGACGCTTCTTAGCGCCGTGACGAGCAAGGCGAATCTTGACTGCCAAAGGAAACTCCTCCAACCAAGCAGCTTTAGGCTGCAACTACAAACAAACAGTTGAACATAATACGCCATCGACGCGGGCAGGTGAAGTCCGTGAGACCAACTTCTTCGGTGTAGTCGAAGGCAAATCCATATCTTAGACAAGAATTCACGATTTGCAAGCACATCCACGCACCCCACATGAGCTGGGCGGTATACTCATGCCATGAAAAGACGCGAACATACATACGGTTATGAGAATGCTGCGGGCGTCACGCCGCCGCCCTGGACGGGGCCGGCGGTGGGCCTGATGGATCTCGATGCATTTTTTGCGAGCGTGGAGATGCTCGACCATCCCGAGTGGCGCGGCAAGCCGCTCAGCGTGGGTGGCGACGACCCGGTG
>USNA01000168.1 GCA_900555955.1 uncultured Collinsella sp.
AAGAGCGTTCCGAGGTTACGCTGCGCGAGGTCACCGTGACGCCCCACGGTCGCCTGGCAGGACTGCGCCTGCGCGATGTGCCACAAGGCAAGCACCCCTTTATCGTGGTGATGCTCAAGCGCGACGGCCAAACGATCATCCCCGACGGCAACACCCTCATATATGCCGGCGACGAAGCCGTCATTGCCACGCTAGCGTCGTAGCCATCCCCACCCATAAGTTGCGGTGAAATAGGGACTGAATAGGCCTTCTAGCAGCCTAAACAGTCCCTATTTCACCGCAAGTTATTGAGGGGATAAGGTTGAGGGGTGGCTATGGCTACCAGCCGTCGTCCGTATCGTCGCCTGTGGCGAAGGCACGGAGGTCGAGGCCTTCGCGTTCGGCTCGGGCTAGGAGCTCTTGGGGCGACTCGTCCTCGATATCCATCACGTCGAGCATGGCGGTCGGAAAGCCCACGCCAGCCGCACCCCCCGCGCGGTCGAGCAAGCTCTCGCGCAGCTGGTCTACATCAACGTCGATCTCCATGGTGAAACCTCCTACCGGGCAATCGCGACCGAACAAACCGCACACCCCAAATGATGTGCAATAAATCCCAGATACGGCCATAATAAAACAATGAACATCAGGGAGGTTGCGGACGATGGATAAGCTCGATGCCATGACGGAACAAGTCAGGGACTTTTGTGATTCACGCGACTGGCGCAAATATCACACGCCAAAAGAGCTTGCCATAGGCATGGCGACTGAGTCCGCCGAGCTCCTTCAGCTCTTTCGTTTTGTGAGCGACGAGCGCATTGCAGAAATGTTCGATGACACCGAGCAACGCCAAGCTATCGAAGACGAAGTCGCCGACACGCTCCTTTTCCTTCTGCGTTTCGCAGATTTAAATGAAATCGACCTGCCAGCGGCGCTTTCGTCCAAGCTCAAGCGCAATGGCGAGCGCTACCCCGTCGACGCATCATCTAACGAATACAGAAAGGCGGACCATCATGAGTAATGAGTTCGCCCTTCGGCAATACACGCTTCCCCTACCCCAACCCTTTGAGACAAGCGAATCGCTTCAGGACTTTGGCACGCCAAAGCCTGGAGCCCATCATGACGAGAGTTGGCCTGTCCTTTACATTCTTACCAACAGCAGAAACAAGACGGCATACATCGGCCAAACAACCAATTACCAGCGCCGTATGAAACAACACGCTGCAAACGTGGACAAGGACTTCGACCGGACCCTTCTGATCGACAATCCCACCTTCAACCAATCCGCAACGTTCGAGTTCGAGAATCGACTTATTGAGCTGTTCTGTGCCGACGAAAAATACCAGGTCACCAATGCCAACAACGGCTATGCCCAATTCGATTATTTTGAGCGGCCTCAGTATCGCCAGAGGTTCCGATACCTCTGGACAAAGCTTCGCGAAGAAAACTACGCGATTCATCCAATTGAAGAGCTCGAGAACTCCGATCTGTTCAAGTTCTCGCCTTTCAAGACGCTTACGCCCGACCAATACGAAACGATCGAGACGATTTTTAAACGTCTCGAACAGGAGCATGAAGACGTAAAACATGGCGGCTCAAAAAGAGAACGTATAACCGTCGTGAATGGCGCGCCGGGAACAGGTAAAACAATCCTCGCCATCAGTCTCATGTTCAAAATCAAAAATGAGCCCAACCTTTCCGGCCTGCGAGTCGGTTTTGTCACCCCCATGGATTCCCTGAAAAAGACTCTCAGGAAACTCACGCACTTCCTTCCAGGGTTAAAGCCTGGCGATATCTTGAGCCCCAGTGACGTAACCAAAAATGATCGTTATGACATCCTACTTGTCGATGAAGCACATCGACTGGGTAATTATCTAAGCATGGGCTCCGGCATCAAGGCCTTCTATAGCACTTGTGATCGTCTTGACCTTCCGCATACGAGCAACCAAGTTGACTGGATATTCAAATGCTGCGACAAGGCATATCTGTTTTATGACCCCAAGCAGCAAGTCAGGGCATCCGGCCTCAATCGAGACGGTCTTGAGCGACGACTTAACCAACTCGAAGAAGAGGGCATTGAAACTGAAGAGTTCAGCCTAAGCACGCAAATGCGAGTACGCGGCGGCGATGAGTATCTCGACTTTGTATATGATCTACTCGATAACAAAGCGTATATGCATGCCGGCATGAAATTCAAGAATCTCTTTTCATCGGAGCCTTACGATTCGCGAACCGGGGATCCGAACAGCGATACCCCCAGATACCAGTTTGGAATCGTCAACCAATTTGAGGATTTCTGTTCCCTACAGCAAGCCAAGGAAGAAGAAGTTGGTCTATCCCGCATGACGGCAGGTTTTGCGTGGAAGTGGGAAACGAAGAAACACAAAGACGCGTTCGACATCGTCATTGAGGGCATCCCTAAACGTTGGAACTCGAGTCAAAAGGATTGGGTTAACTCCCCCAACGCCGTCAACGAGGTCGGATGCATCCACACGGTACAGGGCTACGACCTCAACTACGGCTTCGTAATTCTGGGGCCAGACATTTACTACGACAACGACAAAGGGGGCGTCTGCGTTAACAAGGCAAACTTCAAAGATACCGTCGCAAAGAAAAAGGCAAGCGACGACGACCTACGAAAGATTATCGTCAACGCCTACTACGTTCTCATGACGCGCGGCATGCTGGGAACGTTTCTTTATGTATGCGACCCGGCGCTCAAGGAGTATTTGTCACGGTATATCCCGGTGATATAGACCTAACGACCGCCCTCCCCCATGTAACCATCCTGTAAATCATAGCAGCGCACTCGAGTTTTACCGTGATGCGGTCGCGCCTGACGCTCCACTGTGCTAAAGTATCCCGAACGTTCAAACGACTACGAGGGGAACTAGAAGATGGCACGTGTGCACAACTTCTCAGCTGGCCCGGCCGCGCTGCCTACAAGCGTGCTCGCCGAGATCGCCGACGAGATGATGGACTACCGCGGTTGCGGCATGTCCGTGCTCGAGATGAGCCATCGATCTAGCATGTACCAGCAGATCATCGACGACGCCGAGGCAACCCTGCGCCGCCTGCTGAGCATCCCCGACAACTACCGTGTCCTGTTTTTGCAGGGCGGCGCCACGCTGCAGTTTGCGGGCATCCCCATGAACCTCATGCGCCGCGGCCGCGCCGGCTACGTCGTGACCGGTAACTTTGCCAACAAGGCGTTCAAGGAGGCCGCAAAGTACGGCGAGGCCGTGCTGCTCGCGAGCTCCGAGGACACCAATTTCGACCGCATCCCTGACATGGCCGACATCAACGCGCGCATTGCCGCCGAGGCCGCGGGCGGCGGGCTCGACTACGTCTACATCTGCCAGAACAACACCATCTTTGGCACCATGTACCACGAGCTGCCCGATTGCGGCGATGTGCCGCTGGTCGCCGATGTCTCGAGCTGCTTTTTGTCGCAGCCGCTCGACGTCGAGCGCTACGGGCTCATTTACGCTGGCGCACAGAAAAACGCCGGCGCCGCGGGCGTGACCGTGGTCATCGTGCGCGACGACCTCATCACAGATGGCCCCGCCTTTGCGCAGACGCCGCAGTACCTGGACCTTAAGACCCAGGCCGCCAAGGGCTCCATGCTCAACACGCCCAACACCTTTGGCATCTACGTGTGCGGCAAGGTGTTCCATTGGGTGGAGCAGACCGGCGGACTCGCCGCCATGGCCG
>USNA01000169.1 GCA_900555955.1 uncultured Collinsella sp.
AGTGAAGGCAGTGTAGCGGCGCGGCAGGGTGTCGGCGTCGAGGACCTCACCGGCGTGCAGGTTGGTGAGCACGACCTCGGCGGTAGGGATCAGGAAGTTGTCGCCCGAGACGTGATAGGCGTCGTCCTCGAACTTGGGCAGCTGACCCGTACCGAACATGGTCTGACGCTTGACGACGATGGGCGGCCACCACTCCTTGAAGCCACGGCTCGTGTGCGTGTCCAGGAAGAAGTTGATAAGGGCGCGCTCCAGGCGGGCGCCGGCGCCACCGAGAACGGTGAAGCGGCTGCCGGAGAGCTTGTTGCCACGCTCGAAGTCGAGGATGTCCAGATCGGTGCCCAGATCCCAGTGCGGCTTAAAGTCGAAGTCGAACTCGCGCGGGGTGCCCCAGCGGCGACGCTCGATGTTCTCGTCCTCGTCCTTACCGTACGGGGTGGCATCGCACGGAATGTTGGGCAGGTGAGCCATGAAGTCGTACTGCTCCTGCTCGAGAGCGGTGCGGCGCTCGGCCAGACCGTCAATCTTCTCGTTGACGGCGCGCACGGCCTCCTTGGCGGCCTCGGCCTCGTCCTTCTTGCCCTCCTTCATCAGGGCGCCGATCTTCTTGGACTCGGCATTGCGCGTAGCCTGGAGCTCCTCGACCTCGGTGATGACGGCACGGCGCTCGTCGTCGAGCTCAAAGAACTTCTCGCGATCCCAAGACGTCTGGCGGTTAGCCATGGCGACATCGATGGCATCGGGGTTCTCGCGAACAAACTTGATATCAAGCATTAGATCCTCCGGCGATATACATTCCATTTAGGTTGCAACCTTGTACATGTATGGGCAAGTATATACTTATGAGCGTTTACGACCCAACTCAACTACGCAAGAAGGCACCCAATGGACGCAGTTTTTTCCTTTTTGTTTGGCACCCGCACCGGTTTTGCCATCCTTTTCGCCGGCGGCATCCTGTTATTTGCGATTCTTGCCTTTGTAATGGAGAAGCGTACCCATAAGATGTACGTCGACCGCGGACCCAAGTCCGAGGATGAGGAAGACAGCTTCTGGGACTAACCTGCCAAAAAGGGACAGGTTTATTTTGGTCGGTTTTATCTGGGCAAACGCAAGCGCCCCGCAACTGGAATTGAGCCAGTTGCGGGGCGCTTTTCGCACATACGACAAAACCGCAGGAAAAACCTGCCAAAATAAACCTGTCCCTAAATGGCAGGTTTTACTGGAGGGTTGCGTCGATTGCCTTGACCAGGGCGCTGCGCATGCCGGCGTCCTCGAGCGCAACGACGCCCTTGATGGTGGCGCCACCGGGCGAGCATACGGCATCCTTCATCGCCGCAGGATGCTGGCCAGTTGCAAGCTGCAGCTTTGCCGTACCCAGCACCATCTGGCTCACAATGCGATAGGCATCGGCACGCGGGATACCGTGCTTGACCGCCGCATCGCCCAGGGCCTCGATTGCCATAGCGACAAATGCCGGAGCGCAACCACCCACCGTGCCGCCCACAAACAGCAGGCTCGTATCGAGCTCGACCACCGCACCGAGCTTGCCAAGCAGATCAAGCACCACTGCGCTCTGCTCATCACTAAGCGTGGAAGCCTTCTCGCAAGCGATGACGCCCTCGCCCACCGAAACCGGTGTGTTGGGCACCGTCGAGATATGCGCGACGCCCGGCAGGACCTGCTCCCACTTGGCACTGTCCCAGGTCCAGGCAACCGACAGAACGACCTTTTTGGCAAGAGCATCCTTGAGCGGGGCGAATACCTTCTCGATCATGTACGGTTTGACCGCAGCGACCACGATATCGGATGCGGCGACAACCTCGGCGGCATCGTGGCAAGCGGCCATCCCACGCGCCTCACAGCGCTCAACCAGTGCGTCGTAGCGACCCGCACAGGCGCACATGTCGCTCGCAGCCACACCGGCAGCGACCCAGCCATCGGCCATGGCGCTCGCCATATTGCCAAAACCGACAAATCCAATCTTCATATCACATAGTCCTTTCAGACACATTCCTCAAAACGAAAGGTATTGTCCCACGCCATTGTTTCGTATTGCCGACCTATTTGTGATACGGCTCCCCACCACCGCACTTGCCAGCCCCGTTTGCCGTCTCGCCACGACTGATCTTGCAGGCACGGTAAATCTGCTCTAGCAGCACCACGCGCGCCAAGTTATGCGGCAAGGTAATGCGTCCAAAGCTGAGCATCTCGTCGGCGTGGGCGCGCACGTCATCGCTCACGCCGTCCGATCCGCCGATTACAAAGGCAATGTCGCTGCTGCCTCGCAGCATAAGATCGTCGAGCCGCGCCGAGAGCTCCTCACTCGAACGCTCCTTGCCCTCGATAGCCAGCAGGATCACATGCGCCCGAGACGGCAAGGCAGCAAGAATCGCCGCCCCCTCCTTGTCGCGCGCGGCATCCACGCCGCCCGCCTTAGCCGGGTCGATATCGGCCACCTCGCGGATATCAACCTTGGCATAGGCACCTAGGCGCTTGGTATACTCAGCGCACGCGTCCTTCCAAAAGCGCTCCTTGAGCTTACCGACGCAAACGACGGTGTATTTCACGCGCGTCTACTCCTTCGAATCGTTTTGAACTTTGCCGGCGGTCAGCATCTGCTCGAACATAGAGGCCGACTGCAAGAAGTCGCTCGGCAGCACGACCGTCGAGGTTTTACCCGTGCGAGCAAACTCCGTCATCATCTCGGACCACTGCGTAAACATGAACAGTTGGTTGGCCTCGTCATTGCCGACACCCGTCTCCTGGATGATCTCGAGCGAATCTTTGATACCCAGCGCGATGGCCTTGCGCTGGTTGGCGATGCCCTCGCCCGCCTTTTCCATAGCCTCGGCCTCGGCGGTCGCCTCGGTGACGCGCTTGATGCGGTCGGCCTCGGCGAGCTCCTGTGCCGCAGCGCGCTTGCGCTGGGCGGCGTTGATGTCGTTCATGGAGTTCTCGACCTCGGTCGGCAGCGCGATCTTGGTAATGAGTGTCGACACGAGAGTGAAGCCGTAGGCGGCCATCTGCTCGGAAACGGTAGCGTTGACATCCTTGGCGATGTCATCCTTCTTGGCAAAGACCTCATCGAGTGTGTAGACGGGAATCGAAGAGCGCAGGGCGTCGGTGATGAAGTCACGCATCTGGTCGACGGGCTCCTGCAGCATGTAGTAGCTCTTGTAGATGCCCGAATCTGCCGGGCCGGCGCCCATGTCATAGCTCACGTGGTACTGAGCAGAGACCTCAAGGCCGATGGTCACGTTGTCCTGGGTCTTAACGTCGATGCCAAAACAGTTTTTCATGGTGCGCAGACTCACCGTGGCGGCCTTGCGGTCGATCACGGGCACCTTCATGTGGAAGCCCGCGTTGACGATGCGGTTAAACTTGCCCAGACGCTCGATGATTACGGCATGCTGCTGTTCAACGACATAGCAGGCGTTGGGGAGCAGCAGCAGCAAAATGATGATGGGAAGCAGAAGACTCGTAAGGGCGGCAATGATTCCGGACAACAGCATGGTCTCTCCTCTGATAGGCACACGTTGGCACTAGGATACCCGTCCAAGGAGATCGTGCATATCAAAAAAGCTCCCATTGCTGGGAGCTCTTCCATTTAATGGTGCGGGCGAAAGGACGTCCGCGTATCCGCTGCACGGATACGCACCGGTCTCGCACGCCCCTTCTGCCATGGTGGCGCT
>USNA01000170.1 GCA_900555955.1 uncultured Collinsella sp.
GCCAAAGCGCGCGCTTGCCACCTGCTTGATGGCGGAATTCTTGGAGTCACCGTTGGCCAGCGGGGTCTCGCGACGCGGATCCTCGCCGCCCTCGCCCGAGTTGGAACGGCCGTGCAGGCGGTTCATGGCGATGGCCATGCACTCGTGTGCCTCTTTGCTGATGGAACCGTACGACATGGCGCCGGTGTTAAAGCGGCGGACGATGTTGAGCGCGGGCTCCACCTCGTCGAGCGAAACCGGCGTGCGGCCGCTGACATTAAAGTCGAGCAGGTCGCGTAGGCGCACGGCACGGCCAGTGCGGTGCAGGCGAGCGCTGTACTCCTTAAAGGTGTCGTAGCTGTCCTCACGGCAGGCGGTCTGCAGCAAGTAGACGGTCTGGGGGTCGATGAGGTGATCCTCACCGCCGAGCGGGCGCCACTTGGTCAGACCCAGCGTGGGCAGCTGATCGGGAGCCGGACTCTTAAGGATGGCAAGCGCGGCGTCATAGCGCTCATCCTGCTCGCGCTCGACGTCCTCGACACCCATACCGCCCACACGGCTCACCGTGCCGGCGAAGTACGCGTTGACGAACTCCGGCGTAAAGCCCACGGCCTCGAAGATCTGCGCCGAATGGTAGCTCTGCACCGTGGAGATGCCCATCTTGGACATGATGGAGACGATGCCCGCCGTCGCGGCCTTGTTGTAGTTGGCGATGCCCTGCTCGGCCGTCACATCCAAATAGCCGCGTGCCGCCAGATCGCGGATGCACGCATGTGCGTCGTACGGATAGATACCGCTCGCAGAGTAGCCCACCAGTGCTGCAAAGTCGTGCGGGGACACGGCGTCGCCGCACTCCACCACGATATCGGCAAAGGTGCGCACGCCGGCGCGGATCAGGTGATTGTGCACGCAGCCCACGGCAAGCAGCGACGGCACGGGCACCTCGCCCGCAGCGGCACGATCGCTCAACACCACGATGTTCACGCCGTCGCGGCCCGCAGCCTCGACGTCCTCGGCAAGCTGCTTGAGCGTAGCCTGCAGCGCGCCCTCGCCGGCATCGCGGCGGTAGACGGCACGGAAGCGACGGGTCTTAAAGCCCACGCGGTCGATGGCGCTGATGCGGTCGAACTCCTCCTCGTTGAGCAACGGGCGCTCCAAGCGCACCAGCTGGCAGGCCGTGCGGGAGTCCTCGAGCAGGTTGCCGTGGTTGCCCAGGTAGAGCGTGGTCGAGGTGACCATGTGCTCGCGCAGGGCATCGATCGGCGGATTCGTGACCTGGGCGAACAGCTGATAGAAGTAATCGAAGAACGAACGCGTCTTCTTGGACAGGCAGGCTAGCGGCGCGTCGATGCCCATCGAGGCGAGCGGTGCCCTGCCCTGCTGGGCCATGGGACGCACGACCTCGTCGACGTCATCCCAGTGGTAGCCGAGCTTGGCCATGCGCACGGCGGCGGGCACCTCGGCGTCCTCGGCGGGCGTTGCCGCAACGGGCTCATCGAGCGCGTCAACGGTCAGCGTCTCCTCGGCAATCCAATCACGGTAGGGCTTTTCCTTGGCATAACGGGCGCGCAGCTCGTCGTTGTAGATGACGCGCCCGCGGGCAAAGTCAACCTCGAGCATCTGGCCCGGCCCCAGACAGCCGCTCGTCAGGATGTTCTCGGGGCTCACCTCGATGGTGCCCACCTCGCTTGCCAGCATAAAGCGGCCGTCGCGCGTCACGTAGTAACGAGCGGGGCGCAGGCCGTTACGGTCGAGGGCGGCGCCCAGCGTGCGACCGTCGGTAAAGGCGATGGCCGCCGGGCCATCCCACGGCTCCATGAGCATGGACTGGTAGGCGTCGTAGGCGCGGCGCTCCTCGCTCAGACTGTCGTTGTGGTCCCACGGCTCGGGCAGCAGCATGGATGCGGCACGCGTAAGCGGGCGACCGTTCATGACCAGGAACTCGAGCACATTGTCCAGAATCGCGGAGTCGGAACCCTCGCGGTTGATGATGGGCATCACGCGCTCAAGATCATGCTGCAGCACGGGGCTGTACAGGTTGGGTTCGCGGGCGCGAATCCAGTTGACGTTGCCCTTGAGGGTGTTGATCTCGCCGTTGTGGATGATAAAGCGGTTGGGGTGCGCGCGCTCCCAGCTGGGCGTGGTGTTGGTGGAGTAGCGCGAGTGGACGAGCGCCACGGCCGTCTTGACGGCGGCGTCATTGAGGTCGATGAAGAAGCGGCGCATCTGCGTGGCGACCAGCATGCCCTTGTATACGATGGTGCGAGAGCTCATCGAGCACACATAGAAGATCTTGTCGCGCAGGGCAAACTCGGCGTCGGCCTTCTTTTCGATGGTGCGGCGGCACACGTACAGGCGACGCTCAAAGGCGTCACCTGCCGGTGTGTCGTCCGGACGGCCCAGGAAGGCCTGCAGGATAGTAGGCATGCAGGCGCGGGCCGTCTCACCCAGGTCGTGCGGATCGACCGGCACCTCGCGCCAAAAGAGCAGCGGCACGCCGGCCTCGGCGCAACCCTCCTCAAACACGCGGCGGGCATCCTCTACGCCCTTGTCGTCCTGCGGAAAGAACAGCATGGCCACGCCATAGTCGCCCTCTGCCGGCAGAATCTGACCGCACTTTTGAGCCTCTTTTCGAAAAAAGTGATGCGGAACCTGGAACAGGATGCCAGCGCCGTCGCCGGTGTTCTTCTCGAGTCCCGTGCCGCCGCGGTGCTCCAAGTTGACCAGAATGGACAGCGCATCGTCCAGAATCTGGTGATGACGCTCACCGTTGATATCGGCAAGCGCGCCGATGCCACATGCATCGTGGTCGAATTCGGGGCGATAAAGGCCCTGCTGCTGAGCGGAATCTGCCTGCATCGCGATCCTCCCCTAGATATTAGACAGTCAGTTGAATAGGCATACTAGAGTCATCGCCGGCCCGTTGTGTTTCCCACCCGTTTCGAAACAATCGCGTAACGCACGCCCTACGAGTGGACACCGCCGACCTCAAGGGCGGCAACAAGGGCCCCAAATTCGACCTGTAAGCTCACCGCTTCAAACATCTCAATCTGTAACAGGAAGACCCAATTTCGACGACTAGCTGTTACAGATTGAGATGTTTTTGAGAGACGGCTCCGAATGTCTCAATCTGTAACACGAAGGGCCGACTTTGGCAGTCAGCTGTTACAAATCGAGATTTTCCATAGGACCATTTCTTCCTGTCCTGATCTGTAACACCTAGACCCAATTTCCATCCCTAGTTGTTACAGATCAAGACATTTCGCCAATCCCCTTTCACCAGCCTATCCAAATACAACAATTTTGTTAGTCATGGTTAACTTTTGAGCCTAAAACGGGTATCCTTTGCGGCGTCAAACAAACGGCACACAGGAGCGCACCATGCTCAACCATCTCAAACATCACTTTGGCTCCCCGCGCACCGGTGGCCACGGCGGACTCGACATCGCGCGGCATATCGGCCCCGGACTGCTCGTGACCGTCGGCTTTATCGACCCGGGCAATTGGGCCTCCAATATGGCCGCCGGCTCGCAGTTTGGCTACGCGCTGCTGTGGATCGTCACGCTGTCCACGATCATGCTCATCGTGCTGCAGCACAACGCGGCGCACTTGGGCATCGCCACGGGCATGTGCCTTGCCGAGGCCACGACGCGCCACCTGCCCCGCCTCGTCGGGCATGCGATACTCGGCAGCGCGTATCTAGCC
>USNA01000171.1 GCA_900555955.1 uncultured Collinsella sp.
GACGCCCATCAGGAACACGGCGTCGTAGCCCTCGTCGGCGACCTTGTCGGCGAGCGCGGTCATCTTCTTGCCGGTCTCGTAGAGCGCCTTGCCGTCCTCGAGGTAGCCCTCCTGGTCGAAATGCATGATCTCGATCTTCTCGGTTTCCTTCATTTGTCTCTCCTTTCTGGGGTTGTTTCCACATCCCCCATGCCAACGGGCATCAAAACCCGCTTACATTCCGTAACACTCAGCCGCTTTGGCCTTAAGCGCATTGACTGACTCTTCGTAGCCCTCTGCCTTGACCTCCATTTGCTTGGAGACGGCATCGAGATACGGGTGCACGTTCCATGACTTCAGACGCTCGGCGATCATGGCCGCAATCGTCTGGAAGAACACAAGATTGGGAATTGCGCTGAGCAGCGGAGCCACCTGAGGCACCGCAACCTCGTGAGCCCTACCCTTGGGATGGGCCGTGAGCAGCACCGTTTTTGCCGTAACGTTCGATAGCGCATCGGCGATATTCGCAAGACGCTCCGACCCCTGCGGATCGTCGACGATAAACACCAGATAGCCCGGAACGATCTGCATTTCGGGACCGTGGACGAACTCCTCGCCTTCGTGATGCATGGCAGGAATCTTGATGGTCTCGCTCAGCTTGAGCGCTGCCTCCTCGGCAACACCATAGTTGGGGCCGTTGCCGACGACCATGGCGGGCATGTGCTCAGAAAGCTCGAGCATGTGATCTTGGACATATGCCTCGGCGGTCTTGCACATCACGGCATTAGCCTGGATAGCCTCGCGCAGGTCATCAAGACGCTGAGCAACGCCCTTGGCGTCAATCGTTCCGCGCGCCTGACCGCCGTAAATACCAAAGAGCACCAGGTACTCAACGAGAACCTCGACGCCCAGAGTCACAAAGTCCACCGACTCGACGCCCACACCGTAGTCAAGAACGATGTCAGCGTGTTCCTTGATGGGTGCCTCGACGTTTGCCGTGAGCGCAACTGCAGCCATATCGTGTGCGCGCATGTAATCGAGCGCCGCAATCGTATTGGTTGAATAGCCGCTCTGCGAGACGGCAATGTTAAGCGCATGCTGTGGATAGGTGTGTTCAAAATCGACGAAGGCCTCGGGCGTCACAACGGACACCTGCATCTGCAGCGCATCTTGCAGGTAATCGCGGGCGCAATCCGCGGCATGGCGCGACGAACCCGAAGCAACGATGCGCAGCGCGTCAAAAGAACCGGACTGGAAAATATCAACGAGCTGCGCTACCAGCTCAGACGAACGCTCGAGGTTCTCTCCCATACGCACATGGGCAAGCTGAACGTAATCGAGCATCTTCATCGTCTCACCTCGTAACAAATCATTAGTATTTGATACCAATCACAGTTACAGGTTACGGCTTTTTGATACCTATTTGTCGATTAATTTATCCCCTTCGGCGAACGGTCGATTTTGAGCCATGTAAGGTTGTATATACAGCTGACCCAACGATCAAAACTGGTTAGTTTCCCAGCCGTTATTCACAAAATACCAGCTAGTACGTATAGGTGTAGCCGCCCGTATCGCCACGATTGAAGGACTTTACATACTCGATAGCCTGACCGCTCGCGTCATAGCTCACGCATTCCAAAAGCAAAACAAGATCGCCCTGTTCCAGTCCAAGGAGGCCGGCATCTCGTGCGCCCAGTGCCTCGATATCGAGCTTTTCCTGTGCCATGACTGGCTTTCGGCCCAGCATCTCATAGGTCTCGTACAAACTGAAGGCCGACACGTCAATATCTTCGATGGTTGGGAACAGCAGGCAGGGAATCAGCGCCGTCTCAATCGATACGGGGCTACCGTTTATGCAGTTCAGGCGTCGAACGGAATAGAGCAGGTCGTCCTCGGCGATGCCAAACAGGTCGGCGTAATATGGCCCCGCATAACGCTTGGAACGCGCGAGAATACGGACGGACGGCTCGCCGCCCGAAGCACGGACCGATTCACGGAAACCGACCGTGCGTTCAAAAAAAGCAGGTACTTTCTGCGCCACAAAGGCACCTTTTCCCCGAACACGGCGAATCTGCCCGCGTCGAACCAGCTCATCGACAGCGCTTCGGATGGTCAAGCGTGTCGTACCAAATTCCTCGGCGAGGTCTTTTTCGGACGGAATCATGGAACCCGTGGGATATGCACCGCGCTCGATACGTTCCTCGATGCAGCGTCGAATGCGCATATAAACCGGGGTGGCATCTACTGTTTCAGCCATTGTTCACCTGACACGCTCCTCATGCCGTTCTCTTCGCCGTTATCGGCAAAGCGGAACTTTGTGGGCAAAATCACCGATTTGCAATGCTCCACAAAACGCATGTCCTTATCAAATTCGATCGAGCTCTCATAGAACACCGGCGTTCCCTCTTCTTGCTGGAGCAGCTCGGCCTCTTCGACGTTCAAACGCGAGATGGAGATATGCTCACGTCCATGCTCAACGCGCACGCCACCTTCTTTGAGCAAGACATCGTAAAGGCTCTCACACTCAAAATCGTGCTCGGGAAGCGATGGGCACAGGGACAGGTTAACGTGAGCGGTCTCGATTGACGCCGGCTCGCCCTCAATAAGTCGAACGCGCTGCATGCGGAGCAAGGGAGCGCCTACAGCCACCCCAAGCTTGTCGGCAAGCGCCTCATCCGCCTCGATGGTCCCGGTGGAAACCAGACGAGAAGAGGGGTGCAGGCCGGCAGTCCGCACAGCATCGGAAAAGTTATACGTTTCCTGGAAGATGTTCAGCGGCTTGGGAGGACACACATACGTGCCCGATCCGCGACGGCTCTCGAGCGTTCCACACGAGATAAGCCGCGTGATACCGGCACGCAACGCCGTACGCGAAACGCCAATCTCTTCGCACAGCACGCGCTCGGCCGGCAGGCGATCGCCGCCGGCAAGCTGATGGTGCTGGATATACCAAAGAATTCCCTCAACAGCACGATCTTTGGGGGGAATTGCATAAGATTCGCCTGCCATTGCACAGACTCCTCATTCAGAAACGTATGCCGCCAAAATTAGGCCAGCCCTCCCATGGCATCAAATTCTGCCTTGATCTTCTCGGCGACATTCCGATACGACTTATATAGACTTGAATCGCGTTTGACTTCGTCGGTCATAACGGGAATCTCTAATTTGGAAACCTCGTCTTTTCCCGTCTGAACCGCCACAACAACGCCCATACCAAGACACATATTACGCTTGGCAGCATTTATTTTTGCTGCCTTGGCAGGATTTGCCAGGATACGCTGGGCAAATTCCTGTTTAGAGACCGCTTCTTCGGCCTCCGGATCGCCCGCCTCGGCCACTTCGCACTGCAGCACGTCCGCATAGTCAAAAATCTTCGGCTCACCGCCGCGCTGATGCACGGCCCACTTGCGGCGCGTGGCATCCTGGTAGATAGCCGGCAAAAATGTAAACCGCGGCGGGTCCAAAATCGTATCCGTGATGGTAAACACATCGGAATCAAAGGCATCCTGCGGGTTTTTCTTCTTGAACAGCCCCATATCAGCCTCCCGTACTAGCATTAAACAACTCATGCTGAATATAGCACCAATTTCAAGCCACTGCTTTATCGCATCGGTGCGTGGCGTCTATGGCTCGCCCAGCGGAAGAGTTCACGGACGAGGGCCGGGGTGCCTGCCTT
>USNA01000172.1 GCA_900555955.1 uncultured Collinsella sp.
CCGGCGGCTACAAGACGCTCACCGTAAGCGAGAACAGCCTACTCGCCGGCATGGCCGCCACCATCAACGAGGTTCTCGACGGCGCGACTCCCACCATCGCCTGGACCCCCACTCTCAGCACCCTCTAAATAAGTTGCGGTGAAATACGGACTACAATCGCCCTTTCGGGCACCAAACAGTCCCTATTCCACCGCAACTCAACAGCCGGCACCTGGGGACAGTCCTCGCGGGGCGTCCCCACGGCGCCTATGCCAGCTTGTCGATTTGCCCAATCTCCCAAAGCGGAATATTGACGAGCATGCCCTCGTCTCTATATGCCGCCAGGGAGCTCCTCACGCAACGCTCGAGCTTGAATTTTTCGCAGGCTATTTTCAGACTCTTCGCTTTAAGGTTCTCTGCCGCCTTGACCTCAAGCGGAAGCACGGTTCCCGTATGGTCGATGGCAAAGTCGGTTTCGGCATTGCCGGAGGTAGAGGACCAATACGCGGGAGTTTTGTCCTGGAACAAAAGCTCCTGCGCGACGTATTGTTCGGTCAGCGAACCTTTGAACTCGGTAAAAACAGCGGATCCGTTAAGAACGATGGCCGGAGAGAGACCGGAGAGCGCTCCGAGGATGCCGGTGTCGATGCAGAACAGTTTGAAGCCCGAGAGGTCTTCGTAGCTCGAGAGCGGCGCCTTTAGAGCGGAAACACGTGGCACCTTATGAACGATTCCGTAGTCCGTGAGCCACTGGAGGCTTTCCTCGAAATCGCGTGCGCGCGCTCCGGGACGAAGGGCGCCATAGACAAACTTCTTGTTCTCCTTTGCAAGCTGGCCGGGAAGGGATTTCCAAACCAACCTCATGCGCTCGATGATGCGGGCGGGTGCATGTTTGCCAAAATCGGATTCGTAAGCCTTGATGATTTGCTGCTGAAGCCTTCGGGCTTCGATGAAGTCGCGTGTCTCGGCGAAAGCGGAGACAACTTCGGGCATACCGCCGACAACAAGGTATTCCTTGAGCAAGTACTCGAGCTTTTCGGTAACGTTTGCTAGAAGGTTCATGTCTGCGGCAAGGATGGCATCGGCGAGCGGGTTGCCGTCGACGGCACGAACGAATTCGGCAAACCCCATGGGACGCATGGTGAGCTGGTCGATTTTACCGACGGGAAATGACTCATTTTCGCGTCGGAGCGCGAGGCCCATATAGGAACCGGCTGCCACGATGTGGTATTCGGGTGCAAGTTCGTTGAAGTACTTGAGCGAGGTGATCCCGCGTGGCGCCTCTTGGATCTCGTCGAAGATGATGAGCGTGTCTGCCGGCGTTACGGTTTGGCCACGTAGGAGTTCTATCTGGGAGATGATGCGCTTGGGGTCGAGGTCCCCATCGAACAGCGAGCGTGTGCTCGGCTCGAGCATAAAGTCAAAACGAATGACGTTTCGATACTGCTGGCTTGCGAATTCGTTAAGAAGCCAAGTCTTTCCTGTCTGGCGGGCTCCCTTAAGCAAGAGAGGTTTGCGATTCGCCCTTGATTTCCAAGCGATAAGTTCACTCATAAGCTGTCGCTGCATATTGCCTCCCAACCCTCTCGGCTAGTATAAGGCCATTTGGGCGTTTCCATCGGAAAATGTGCGAGACAACCACGTTTTTCCATCGGAAAATGTGCGAGACAACCACGTTTTTCCATCGGAAAATGTGTAAATACCAACCTAAGTTGCGGTGGAATAGTTCCTAAATGGGCTGGTAAACTACCAAAACAAGAACTATTCCACCGCAACTTAGAGCCCCGCCGGCATCCAAAAGAAACGAGCCCGCATCCCTTGGGGACACGGGCTCGAAAGCTCCATATGGTAGGGGCGGTGGGACGTCCGCGCATTTGCTGCGCAAATACGCACCGGCTTCGGCCGCCTGTCGGCGCCCTCGCCGGCTCGCTACGGACGCTGCGCGTCCGCTTAACGCTCGCCCCCTCGCGGGTTCGAGTCTCACCGGCATCTAAAAGAAGCGAGCCCGCATCCCTGGGGAACACGGGCTCGCAAGCAATCACATGGTAGGGGCGGTGGGACTCGAACCCACAATCCTTGCGGCGAGAGATTTTAAGTCTCCTGCGTATGCCAATTCCGCCACGCCCCCGTGAGACTAGAAGTCTAGCACAAGCCGTCCGTTACGCGTTGACGGCCATCGAGTGTTGGCCCGACTTCTCCAGGAACTCTTGGAACTTTGCCTCGTCGCCCTTGTTTTGATACTGCAGGGCCAGCAGGTACTCCAGTCGGCAGCGCTTGACCGGGTCGTCGCCGACATCCTCGAGCATGCGCTCCAGCTCGGGAATGTCGTTGTGGCGCTTGAGGATCATCGTGTCGTACATCAGCTGGCATTCGTGTGCGACTGCCTCGGCCTGACCGCCCTCAAAGCCCTTGATCTCGTGCAGCAACTCCTTGGCCTTTTTGCGGTCCTCCTGGCCAACGTAGTAGTTAAAAGCTTTGATCACCAGGTCGACGCGCTGCATCTTGGGCAGGTTGAGTCCCAGTAGCAGGTCGAACATCTCGTCGGCGCGCTTATGGTCCTCGCGCAGCAGATAGGAGTTCAGGCGCAGGTAGTCGCGGTTGTAGCGCGGGTACAGCATGCTGGTGAGTTTGCCGTCGAGCAAACGATCGAACTCGTCCCACTGCTTGGCGGCCATCAATTGCTGCAGGCGTTTAAACGTGGTGCGTTTTTTGACGCTAAAGAACACCGACACGGCGATGCAGATGATAACGACGGCGGTCCAGAGTGTGCGGGAATCGGGCATATTAGGGTCCTTAGTCGCTCATAAAGCGAGCGGTATGACAACACGTACTAGATGTATTATACGCAGCGCGCAAGCAAACTGGCATAAAAGCTCATCGAGGCCGAGTGCCATCGCTCGCTGCGGTACACTTACCTAAAGTAAACCATGAAGGGAGACATTACCTATGAAGAAGATCGTTTTGGCTTGCGGTGCTGGCGCTGCTACTTCCACGCTCGTTGCCCAGAAGGTCGCTACTCTGCTCGACGCCAACGGTTATGCCGACAAGTACGAGATCGTGCAGTGCGCCATCTCCGAGGCCAAGGATTACTGCGACGAGGGCGCTGACCTGCTGATCGCCACCAACGTTGCCCCGAGGGCCTCACCCTGCCCGTACGTGAGCGGCGTGCCCTTCATGACCGGCATGAACCGCGTTGCTGCCGAGAAGGCCGTCCTCGACGTCATGGCTCAGTAGGCGCTGACTGTATGAGTGAGCAGAACGCCAACCCGGTCGAGCTCTTTGGCATGCGCGTCGCCCACGTGGGCATCAACGCCACCGACCCGGCCGACGCTTTGGAGATCGCGGAGCTGTTCTCGACGATGATGGGCATGCCCGTTATCGAGACCCCGGTTTCGTACTTTAACGATTCGCTGGTCGAGATCATGAAGCAGAACGGCCGTGGCACCAAGGGCCACATCGGCTTTGCTGTCAACGATATCGATGCGGCCGAGAAGTGGTTTGCCGAGCGCGGACTCGAGGTCAACGAGGAGTCGCGCGCGCTGCTGCCCGACGGTGGCACCAAGCTCGTGTACTTTAAGCGCGAGTTCGCCGGCTTCGCCGTGCACCTGTGCCGCGAGTAGCGCACAAGCTGCCATAGCTGGCAAAAAGG
>USNA01000173.1 GCA_900555955.1 uncultured Collinsella sp.
GACGCACAGGTGGAGCACGATGACCGCGGTCGCCTGCGTACCGGCAACTTTATGAGCTACAAGCTGCCCACGCGCCTGGATATCGGCAGCATTCGCGTGGCCTTTGAGCCGAGCTACGAGCCGACGGGCCCGTTTGGAGCCAAGTCGATCGGCGAGGTCGTCATCAACACGCCGCTCGCCGCCGTGGCCTCGGCTGTGGCACACGCCACCAGGTGCGCTCACTGCCGATCACGCCCGAGAAGGCCCTGCTGGGGGAGTAGCGGGTCAGCGAACAAGTCGTAATGGGCGGGGCGGGGCAACTCGTCCCGCCTTTTGCACTCGTGGTGAGGTCGTGAGCCTGTAAAACGTGTGCGTGCGCTTGCCGTTCGTATCTGCTATCATTCCTAGTCTGTGCGCTCATGCGGGCGTGGCGGAATTGGTAGACGCGCCAGATTTAGGTTCTGGTGGGATTCCCGTGAAGGTTCGAGTCCTTTCGCCCGCACCAACGCACCAGCGTCGGGCGTGTCTTTCCCCCGGCACCACCGCCCCTGCGTCGGCTCCCGCCGTCGCGACTCTTTGTTGCATAAAGGTACCAGCACCTCAGATAAGCTGGGCAGTATGAGGAGGAACGTGTTGAACATCACCGCTTCTGACGTCAAGGACGCCAAGCTCACCGCTACGGTCACCATCCCGGCCGCCGACGTCGACGCCGCGATTAAGAAGGCCTACAAGGAGACCGCCAAGAAGTACCGCTTCCCGGGCTTCCGCGCCGGTAAGGCCCCCCGTCCGGTCATCGACTCCGCTCTTGGCGCCGAGGCTACCCTCGCTCAGGCCACCAACGACCTGATCGCCGCCAACGAGCCCGCCGTGCTCAACGAGCTGGACATCGTCCCCACCAAGAGCGGTGACTACAAGGAGCTCGACCTCGCCAAGGATCACGAGGACTACACCTACACCGTCGAGTTCTCCCTGCGTCCCGCCGCTGAGCTCTCCTCCTTCGACGCCGTCGAGATCGAGATGCCCCCTGCGGAGGTCACCGAGTCCGAGATCAACAACCAGGTCGAGATGCTCCTCAACTACCGTGCCACCTTCGAAGACGTCGAGGGTCGCGCCGTCGAGGCCGAGGACTACGTTACCGTCGACCTCAAGGCCGTCGAGAATGCCGACAACTTTGCCGCCGAGGGCCGCATGCTCATCGCCGGTAGCGACAGCAACCCCAAGGAGTTCAACGAGGCCCTGATTGGCGCCAACGTTGACGACGTCAAGACCGTCACCTGGACCGACGAGGTCGAGGAGGGCGAGGAGGCCGAGACCCACACCGTCGAGGTCACCGTTAAGGGCATCAAGGTCCGCAACACCCCCGAGCTCACCGACGAGCTCGTCAAGTCCGACTTTGGCTTCGACAGCATCGACGCTATGCGCGACGCCATCAAGCTCGAGATCGAGCAGGACAAGGCTTCCCGTCTCCCGGCCGAGAAGGAGAACCGTTGCGTCTCCGCTCTCGCCGAGCGTCTGCAGCTCGACGAGATGGACGCCGACTACGAGCAGTCCGTCTTTGAGGAACTTGGCCAGAACTTCCTGTCCAACCTCGCTGCCCGCGGCATGACGCTGGACACCTGGCTGCCCGCTTCCGGTCTGACCATGGAGCAGTTCATCGGCGACCTGCACAAGCAGGCCAACGACGTTGCCCGTGAGTCCCTGGCTCTTGACGCCCTCGCTCGTGAGCTCAAGATCGAGGTCACCGAGGATGACATCAACGCCGAGTTCGAGAAGGCCGGCGTCAAGGACGTCGAGGCTTCCAAGGCCGAGTTCATCGCCGATGGCCGCATGCCTGCCGTCCGTGAGTCCATCCGTCGCTCCAAGGCCGTCGACCACCTGGTCGAGAACGCCAAGGTGACCGAGGTCGACGAGACCGCCAAGGACGCCGAGTAATTCTCGCCACCTTGCCCGCGAGCGCATGCCTGCGCCCGTGATGGGGTAAAGTTATACACCGGTTATCCGGTTGCTTCGTACGGTGCCAGCCAATGCATAGCATGCGGGCACCGTACGTTTATCTAGAACCAATTTGGTCCGTAAGAGAGAAATGGAGATGCGTATGATCGCTAAGTTCGATTCCGCCCTCGTGCCATACGTTATCGAGCAGACGTCGCGCGGCGAGCGCAGCTACGATATCTATTCGCGCCTGCTCAACGACCGCATCATCTTCTTGGGCGAGGAGATCAACTCCGTCAGCGCCAACCTGGTCGTTGCCCAGCTGCTGCATCTTGAGAGCCAGGATGCCGAGAAGGATATCTCGCTTTACATCAATTCGCCCGGTGGCGAGGTCTACTCTGGCCTGGCGATTCTTGACACCATGAACTTCATTAAGCCGCAGGTCTCCACCATCTGCGTCGGTATGGCCGCGTCTATGGCCGCCGTGCTGCTTTCGGCCGGCGCCAAGGGCAAGCGCTTCTGCCTGCCGCACTCCAAGGTCATGATTCACCAGCCCAGCGGCGGTGCCCAGGGCCAGCAGACCGAGATCGAGATCGTGGCCGAGGAGATCAAGAAGACCCGTCGCGAGCTCAACCAGATCCTGTCCGACGCCTCGGGCCAGCCCATCGAGAAGGTCCAGGCCGATACCGAGCGCGACAACTACCTGACCGCTGCCGAGGCCCTCGACTACGGCCTGATCGACCGTATCGTCACCTCGCGCGACCTCGCCGCGAAGGACGCCTAGGATGGCCGGTAACATGCAGGACAACTTCGACGAGAACGGCAACCCCATCCGCTGCTCCTTCTGCGGAAAAGAGCAGGGGCAGGTTCGCCGCCTTGTAAAGGGCCCTACCAACATCTTTATCTGCGACGAGTGCGTCGCCGCCTGCTCCGAGATCCTGGAGGAGTCGCTGGCTTCGGACTTTATGGACGCAGCCCGCAACGGCAAGCTGCCGGGCTTCCTCAACGATCACGGCCAGGCTGCCGGGCAGCCTGCCGTGGATCCCGAGGCCGAGGGCTTTGAGCTCGAGGACGACGCCCGTCAGGTCATTACGCATGTGCCGACGCCGCATGAGATCTATGACGAGCTTTCGGCCTATGTCATGGGCCAGGAGGACGCCAAGCGCGCCATGTCGGTTGCCGTGTACAACCATTACCGCCGCGTGATCGAGGGCGGTGCTGCGCTTTCGGCCTTTGACGATGGCTTGGACTCGCAGCTTGACGATGATATGGACGAGGTGGAGCTCGCCAAGTCCAACATTTTGTTGCTCGGTCCCACCGGCACCGGTAAGACCCTGCTCGCCCAGACGCTCGCGCGCATCCTCGAGGTGCCGTTTGCCATCGCCGACGCCACCGCGCTCACCGAGGCCGGTTACGTCGGCGAGGACGTGGAGAACATCCTGCTTAAGCTCATCAATGCCGCCGACGGCGATATTGAGCGCGCGCAGGTGGGCATCATCTACGTGGACGAGATCGACAAAATCGCCCGCAAGGCCGAGAACCTCTCCATCACCCGCGACGTTTCGGGCGAGGGAGTTCAGCAGGCGCTGCTTAAGATCCTTGAGGGCACGGTGGCAAGCGTTCCGCCCACCGGCGGCCGCAAGCATCCCCAACAGGAGCTGCTGCAGATCGACACGACCCACATTCTGTTTATCTGCGGCGG
>USNA01000174.1 GCA_900555955.1 uncultured Collinsella sp.
AACGTAAGCGCTCGATCGTCTCGTCCTCAGACGCGCCCTCGAGCATCGCCCGAATCTGAACGACGGCATCGCGCAGGCGCGCCGCCTCCTCAAAGTCCATGGCGGCAGAAGCGTTGCGCATATCCTCTTCCATGGTTTCGACGATCCGCACAAGCTCGTCATGCGGCAGTTCTTCCAACTGCTCCGCAAGTGTCTGCTCGGGCCCCCCCGTTTCCGGCACGCCGCCCTCGCCCGACTCATCGAGCGTATAGAATGCGCCATGGCCAAGGGAGTCGCCCTTCGAGCGCCCCTTGGAACCCACGGTTTTTTCGGCTTCGGCAATAAAACTTGAGATGTCGTTGATGGCTTTGCGCACCGTCTTGGGCACAATGCCATGCTCTTCGTTATATGCCATCTGAATCTCGCGACGGCGCTGCGTCTCCTCGATGGCCTCTTTCATCGAATCGGTCACAACGTCTGCATACATGATGACTTCGCCATCGGCGTTACGGGCCGCGCGGCCAATCGTCTGAATCAGCGAACGGCGGTTGCGCAAGAAGCCTTCCTTATCGGCATCGAGAATTGCCACCAGTGAGACCTCGGGGAGATCCAAGCCCTCGCGAAGCAGGTTGATGCCAACGAGGACATCGATCTTGCCCTCGCGCAGCGTTCGCAGGATCTCGACACGGTCCATTGTCGCCGTATCAGAGTGCATGTAATTGACCTTAATGCCCGCATCAAGCAGATGGTCGGTCAGGTCCTCGGCCATGCGCTTGGTCAACGTGGTCACCAGCACGCGCTCCTTGCGGGCAACGCGCTCGCGAATCTCGTCCTCAAGATCGTCAATCTGCCCACGAACCGGACGCACATCGATCTTGGGATCGAGCAGACCGGTCGGACGAATAATCTGCTCAACGTCGTTCTGGCTAACCCGCAACTCATAGTCGCCCGGCGTTGCCGAAACGTAGATGAACTGGGGGATCCTCGCCTCAAACTCATCGAAACGAAGCGGGCGGTTATCGAGCGCCGAGGGCAGGCGAAAACCGTGTTCCACCAGCGTCACCTTACGCGAGCGGTCACCTTCGTGCATGCCGCGAATCTGCGGCACCGTCACATGGCTCTCATCGATGATGCAGAGCATATCCTTGGGAAAGTAATCGATTAGGGTAAACGGCGGCTCACCCGGTTTACGACCGTCCAGATGACGCGAGTAGTTCTCGATGCCGTTGCAAAAGCCCATCGTCTCGAGCATCTCAAGATCATAATCGGTGCGCTGCAGCAGACGCTGTGCCTCGAGCAACTTGTCGGTCGCCTTGAGCTCCGCCACGCGCTTCTCGCACTCTTCGCTGATCGATTTCAGAGCCGCCTTGACCTTCGGCTTCTCGGTCACGTAGTGCGATGCCGGCCATACGGGAATAGCCTCGTACTCACGAAGCATCTCACCGGTGACCTCATCGATCTCGGCAATCAGCTCGACCTCGTCGCCAAAGAACTCAAACCGCAACGGATGCTCGGCATAAGGCGGATACACGTCGACAACATCGCCGCGCACGCGGAACGTGCCACGTGCCAGGTCATAGTCATTGCGATCATATTGAATGTCGATAAGTGCATGGATAAAGTCATCGCGCTCGAGCGGCACCTTCTTGTCGACGTTTGGAGCCAGACCCGCATAGTCCTCAGGAGAGCCAATGCCATAGATACACGAGACCGATGCGACAACGATCACATCGCGTCGAGAGAGCAGTGACGCGGTCGCTTGATGGCGTAGCATCTCGACCTCTTCGTTAATCGAGGAGTCTTTCTCGATATATGTATCGCTTTGCGGCACATACGCCTCGGGCTGATAGTAGTCGTAGTACGAGACGAAGTAGACCACAGCATTATTGGGAAAGAACTCTTTGAGCTCGCTCGCAAGCTGAGCAGCGAGCGTTTTATTCGGAGCCATGACCAGCGTCGGCTTTCCCAGGGCCTCAATAGTCTTTGCCATCGTGAAGGTCTTGCCCGAACCAGTCACGCCCAGCAAAACCTGATAGCGGTCTCCGTCCCTCACGCCCTGCACAAGCGACTCAATGGCCTTAGGCTGGGAACCGGCAGGCTCATAGGGAGACACGACCTTAAACGGCACGTCAGAGCCTTCAACGCCAAAGCGCTTAAGTTCACCACCAACGCGTTCTACTTCAAATTCCGCCATGGATACTCCTAACTCATATATCTGCAGTATACGCAGGCGGCAGGCATAGTCCTATACGAACCGATCGGGATAGAGGGTCTTGTAGCGAACCCAGGCATTATTGACACGAATCAGATACGCCTGCGTCTCGGGAAAGGTAATTGCATTATGAAGCGACGTACTCTGCTGCGCCCATCCGTCGACATTGCCCATGCCGGCGTTATAGGCGGCAATGGCACTGTCAGTCGACCCGTTAAAATACGCTAGAAGATACGAAAGATACGCACAGCCAAACTCGATATTCGTAGCCGGATCGTTAAGGTTGTCGGCCGAATACTCGCCACCGTCGACAAGGCCCTTGGCGATCATATCCTGGGCAGTCTCGGGCATCAGCTGCATTAATCCCTGAGCACCCTGATTCGACTCGGCCTCGGGATCCCAATTCGATTCCGACTTAATGACAGCGCACACCAGATACGGATCCAGATTATGCGAAATACTGGATTGCTTTACATACGCCTCGTAGTCAATCGGATACAGCGGCTTAAAGAAAGCGGCAGGAGCATACGAGTAAACGAATGAGATAAGGCCGAAGGCAAAAACGGCAGTCAGCGGTATAAGGCGATACCATGTAAGGAAACGTGTCTTAGGCATCGGCCTCCTCCTTATCCACTACATCCCGGAACCCATGGCGCGCAAGCCATGCGTCCAGTTGTTCAAAGAGCGAGTTATCGCCTGCCGCATTGTCAATCACCGTTGCAGCGAGATTGCACAGCGCAGACTCTTCGGGCTGGCAAGCAGAACGGGCATCGAAATCAGATGGCTCCATACCACGTTGAATAGCGCGCTCGCGACGAACTGATAAAGGGGCGCTGATGACCAGAATTTCATCAGCCAAACCAAATGCATCCTCAAAACCAGTCGGAGCAGAAACCTCGACTACCGCAAAGGGATAACGGGGAGACGAAACCGTACAACAAACCGGATCGAGAATCCTAAGCGAAAGCTGTTCAATGAGAACCGGATGAACGATGTCATTGAGCCGCGCAACTGTATCAGGAGAGGCGAAAGCTCGAGCAGCGAGGACATTGCGGCGAATGCCGCCCTCCCCGTCCAGAATGTCCCAACCGAATTCATCCGCGAGAGCATTGACGATATCGGAGCCTGGCACATACAGCGATTTGGCAAGTTCATCCAGATCGATAAGCATGGCGCCATGAGATTTGAGATAGCGGCAGGCAGTCGACTTACCCGAAGCAATATTGCCCAAGACAAAAACGGTAAACATCAAGTCCTCCCTAACGCCAATGGGAGTTATTATCGCGCAAATACAAAAGAAGGACTCAAAATACAGCCAAACAGTAAGACAAGCTAAACGAAGGCGAGTTCTGTATTACAGCTCTCTATTAAACGCAAAAAAGGGGGAGGCCGCGAGGCCTCCCCCTTCTTCAGTC
>USNA01000175.1 GCA_900555955.1 uncultured Collinsella sp.
CTGCCGATGCAGTACTATCTGGTGACCTACGCCGCACTGATTCTCGTCGGCGTGCTCATCGGCCTCTTTGGCTCTGCCATCGCCATGCGCCGTTATCTGCGCGTGTAGGTATGCTTGGAATTCGTTCCTTCCAACGGGTCGTTCCTTTTGGGACGGCCCGTTTTTTGATCCCTAGGGGACGGAGGAAAACGGATCATCGCGGCGCTGGTCTATCTATGTGATCCGTTTTCCTCCGTCCCCTAGGGATCATTTGGGTAGACTCTTGGGGTGTAAACGGCTATCGATAGTAAGGAGGCGCCATGGGGCGCAATAACAAACATAAGCGTAGCGCACGCAATAAACGCGGGCCGGTGCGCAGCGAGCGTCGTCCAAGCATGACTGGCCGCGTGCAGCTCCATGAGCACAGCGCTTATGTCGTGACCGACAACGGCGAATCCAAGGGCATGGGTCGCGGTAAGCGTGAGATTATGGACGGCGATACCGTGGCCGTAAGCATCAAGGCGGGACCGCGCGGTGATCGTCGTGCCGTGATCGAGGGCGTCATCGAGCGTGCCGCCATCAGCGTGGTGGGTACGTATCAGACGGCCGGTCCGCTTGGTGTGATCGAGCCGCTCGATTCGCGTCTCAAAGCCGATTTCTTTATTTTGCCCGAGGACACTTCGGCGGAGCGCCTGGGCGTGCGTCCTGGCGATGCCGTCGTCGCACGCATTCTGACCTACCCGACGCGCTTGGAGTCGGGCACGGTGACTCTTGAGCGCCGCATCGGCGGTGACGATGCGCCCGATCTGGGCGTTCAATATGTTATGGCGCGCTATGGCTATACCGACAGCTATCCCGAGGCGGCGCTGGCGGAGGCAGAGGCGCTTTCGCTCGATGTGACTGCAGCACTTAAAGACCCGCTTCGTCGTGATCTGCGCGATCGCTTTGTCATCACCATCGATCCGGTTGATGCACGCGACTTTGACGATGCCATCTCGCTCGAGCGCACGCCCGAGGGCGGCTATAAGCTGGGCGTGCATATCGCCGACGTTTCGCACTATGTTGCCTGGGACGGGCATATCGACCTGGAAGCCCGCCATCGCACGACGTCGGTCTACCTTGCCGACTGTGTGCTTCCCATGCTGCCCGAGCGCCTGTCCTGTGACCTGTGTTCCCTGCGCCCCGATGAGGATCGTCTGGCGTTTACCGTCGACATCGAGCTTGACGCGCAGGGCCGCGTGCGCCATTACGACCCCTATCCCAGTGTGATTCGTTCGCGTGTGCGTATGGACTACGACGGCGCCGAGGCGCTGCTGGTGCGTGCCGGCGCAGTTGAGTATTCCGTGTTGGAGGGCGCTGCGGAGGATGTCGCTGCGGCTGAAGCCTCGCGCGAGGAAGCACTTGAGCGTGGGCTTGCGTGCGAGGACACCGCTCGCGGCTGTAACGTTGACCTGGCCGATTTCCTGGTCGCTGCAAACGAACTCGCGGAGCTTCGGCGTCGCATACGTCGCGCACGCGGTTCGGTCGACTTTGATACGGCCGAGATTCGCGCGCTGCTGGATGAGGACGGCGTGCCCGTGCAGATTGTGGCACGCGAGCGCTCCTGCGCAACCTCGCTTATCGAGGAGGCAATGCTGCTGGCTAACGAGTGCGTCGCCGAGTGGCTGGCCGACCGCGATATCGAGGCGTGCTATCGCGTGCACGATGACCCCAGCCCCGACAGTCTGCACGGTGCTGCTGTGGCGCTGGCGCAGCTCGGTATCATCGATGATCGCCGTGCGGCGGGCATTGCCCTGGGAAGTCCTGATGAGTTGCAGGCGACGGTTGACGCCGCTGCCGGCACGGCTAACGCGCCACTCGTCAACACGCTCCTTTTGCGCAGTATGCAGCGTGCGTTGTATAAGCCTCGCAACGAGGGCCACTTTGCGCTCGCCGCGCCGTGCTACTGCCACTTTACAAGCCCCATTCGCCGTTACCCCGATCTGGTGGTGCATCGCGTGCTCAAGCTGCAGCTGGCATACGAGCAGCTGGGTGGAAAAGACGCCTTAGTGCGTACGCCGAGGTTGATCGGAAAAGGCAGAGAGTCGCTTCCGCGCATCCTGCCGCAAATCTGCCGCGCGTGCAGCGATGCCGAGCGTGCGGCAGACGCTGCCAGCCATGCGACGCAAAAAATCAAGATTGCGCAGTACTACGAGGACCGCCTGGGCGAGCGCTATGCCGGAACGGTCTCGTGGGTCAGCAGCATGGGGCTATTCGTGCGTCTCGATCTGACGCAGGTTGAGGGGCTGGTTTCCATTAAGAGCTTGGGTAACGAGTGGTTTGAGTTTGATGAGGACGCGCTCACGTTGACGGGCGCCGACACGGGGCGTCGTTTTGAGTTGGGCCAGCGTGTGATTATCGAGGTCTCGCGCGTCAACACTACTCGCGGACATTTGGACTTTAAGCTCATTCATTAACCGGCACAGAGTGAGTATCGGCAGAGCGTAGAGGGCGGTCTTTCGGGGCCGCCCTCTTTGCGCGTCTCTTGATTGCCCTGCCATGGGCTCGGCCGCTTCTTCATATGCTTTTGGGAGATAGGACCTACCAAAACAAACCTGTCCCTTTTTGGCAGGTTTACGAGAAAGCGGGGATGTTGTGGCAACAGTATATGGGTATGCGCGGGTGAGCACGCGTGATCAAAATTTGAATCGACAGTTGGATGCGCTGAGCGCCTATGGCGTGGAGCCGGCGAATGTCTTTGCCGACCGTGCGAGCGGTAAGGACTTTGATCGCCCACAGTATCTGGAATTGCTTCATGCCTTGGCTTCCGGCGACGTGTTGGTGGTGCTTTCCATCGATCGGCTGGGCCGAAACTACAGCGAGATACTCGAGGAATGGCGTCGTATAACCAAGGAACTTGGTGCGGCCATCGTTGTGCTGGACATGCCGTTGCTCGATACGCGTGCGAGAGATTGCGGCGGATCGGATGTGACCAGCACGCTGATCGCCGATATCGTTTTACAGTTGTTGAGCTATGTGGCGCAGGTGGAACGAGAGAACATCCACCGTCGTCAGGCGGAGGGAATCGCGGCGGCGCGGGCGCGCGGCGTGCGTTTTGGTCGACCCCGCAAGCCGTGCCCTCCGCAATTTGAACGAGTGCGCGATATCTATGAGGCGGGCAATATTACCCGGAGTCAGGCGGCAAAGCGCCTAGGTGTGTGCGTGGGGACCTTCGATCGCTGGATGCGCGAGACGGAGTAGGGGACCGCAGCCATCTGGCGCCTTGTTTTGAACATTTGGGATTCCGCTATGGCGACGGCAGCATTTGGGGGTACACTCGCTGCTGCTCAATAACAGACGGAGGTTAGCCCTTGGCGCGCGCGAAGCATATAGTCGGATGGATATCGGTTGCCCTGCTTGTCGTGACGCTGGCGAGTATTTGGATGCTGACGGAGCAGAGCGTGGAGCAGACATCGTCGCTCAGCGAGTCTACCGCGCACGTGGTGGAGGGGCAAAGCGCCAGTGTGCAGCCCGAGACTGCGGGGGAGACCCAGACGGGAGATGCCACCGGGGACGTGGGCTCAACGGCTACCGTCGCCCACTCCGACCCGCTTGCCCCCGTTCGCATGTGGAT
>USNA01000176.1 GCA_900555955.1 uncultured Collinsella sp.
GAGCTCGGCGGCGAGCAGGGCGCCAAGGCCGCCGGCAAGCTGCGTATCGAGGGCAAGGACTATGTCATGGCCGATGGAGACGTCGTGCACTTCCGCTTTAACGTGTAAGGACGGCGCGTATGTTTAAATATGGCAAAAAAGCTGGTTACATGGGTATTGCGCTGCTCGTACTTGCGGTGATTCCGCTGGTGGTCGCAGCGTGTGTTATCCCCAACATTGGCCCCGAGGTGGCAACGAAGTTTAACGCAGCCGGCGAGGTGACGCGCTGGGGTAAGAGCTACGAGCTGCTGGCACTGCCGGTGCTCAACCTGCTACTGAGCGTGGCGACGTACTTTACGGCGGGACGCCAGGCAAAGAATAACGAGGACTCCGCTGTGATGGCACGCCTTGCGTGCGAGCGCTACCTGCGCAACGGTTGCATCACGGGCGTGTTCCTCAACGTGATCAACGTCTACTTTATGTATTCGGCGATTACTGGAACGGGCTTTGGCTTTGGTTTCTAGCTTGTCCTTTTAGGCAACGAGCCTGCACGCATATTCAATGGCTGCTGCGAGGCCGCCGCTCGATCGTGGTTTAAAGACCATGTCGGCGGCGGCCTCGTTTTCGTATCCGGCACCGCGAAGGGCAAGTGCGATACCGGCTTCCAGGAGAAGGGGCAGACCGTGTTGGCTGGTTGCGATTACGGCAGCCTGATTGAGCGAGCAGCTGTGCGCTTGGCATTGGATGGCAAGTTCACCTTGCACCGGGCAAGGGACCAGAACGGCGGCGACGCGACTTGATAGCAATGCAAATGCTGTGCGCTCATCGGGCGAAAGGCATTCTGCTTCAACGACGACGAGCTTGGGCGGCGCGCTGTTTGTGCGAAGCGTGGCTCGGTACATGCGGACCGAAGAACCCGACATAGAAAACTCCTGTGTATTCGGGAAAACGTAAACTATAGTTTACGTTTATGTTCGGCTCCATTTCAAACTCGGCTGCATGGACGAACGTGCGAAACAGATTCTTGGCAGGCGGGTCGAAGAGACACGCAGGGACCTTGGTATCTCCAAGGTTGATTTTTGTGTGGCGACGGGAATCAGCCGACCCTACCTCGACCGAATCGAAGCTGGGACGGCAAATTTCACGCTCAAGGTTCTATTTAAGATCGCGCCCGCACTCGGCATGACGGTGTCAGAGCTTCTCGAGGGCATTGAATAGAAGATGCCTATTGACCGGTGGTTACGCCATCGGGATGCGGTCGTGGTTGACTTGGCTGTAGAACAGGCGCTGAATCTCGGCCGCATCACGTGACTGGCCGAGTGCCCACATGGTCTTGGCCACGAGCGTCTCGGTGGTCATGTCGTCGCCGCGCAAAATACCCGGATGATCGGCGTAGGCACGGCCGACCTCATAAACACCCAAGTCGAGGCCCTCCTCGGGGACCTGCGTGGTCATAACGACAGTACGGCCCGAATCGACCCAGCGGAAAATCGTCTCCTGGAATGACTCGCCGGACTCGCCAAACTCGGGAATACCGCCAATGCCAAAGGTCTCAAGAATTACAGCATCGTAGCTATCGGCAAGGGCGTCCAGGATACCCGGGTTCACGCCGGGTGTAAGCTTGAGGACAAACACGCGCGGGTCAATACTGTCGTAGAAACGAACCGGGCTCTCATTCTGATGAGTCCCGTGAAGCCCGTTGCGCACAATGCGGTCGTTGCGGATATAGGCAATGGGCGGATAGTTGACGCTAATGAACGCGTTAAAGCTCATGGTGCGCTGCTTGCGGGCGCGAGTGCCGGCAATGGCGACACCGCCAAACACGATCGAGACGTCGTGCGAATGCTCGTCGAGCGCATAGAGCAGGCTCTGGTACAGATTGAGCTTGGCATCGGTAAAGGGGTTACCCATGGGCTTTTGCGAGCCGGTGAGTACGATGGGCTTGGGACTGTCCTGAATCAGATAGGAAAGCGCTGCCGCGGTGTAGCTCATGGTGTCGGTGCCGTGCAGGATCACAAAGCCGTCGTGATCGGCATAGCCTTCGACGATGACATCGCGGATGCGCATCCAGTCGCTCGGGCGCATATTGGTGCTGTCGATGTTCATGGGCTGCACGACGTCGAGCTCGCAGAGGCCCGAGATCTCGGGGACGCTCTGGGCGAGTTCCTCACCGGTCAGGGCGGGGGAGAGGCCGTTGCCGTCCTCGGTCGATGCGATGGTGCCGCCCGTGGCGATGAGAAGGATGCGCTTCATGCTGGTATTCCTATCGTATTTGCCGCCACAGAGGCGGAGTTGTTCGGCAGTATTGTGGCACAGGGCGTCCAATGTTCAAACGTATTACATCATCTGCAACGTTTGGTAACACTTCAATTGCCGTCAAATAGGGGCCCAGGTCGTGCGTTTGCCGTGCGCTGATGGCTGTGAGCGACGAGAAACCCCCATATAACGTGTACACTATGAAAGATATTTTCGTTCATTCACGCGGGTGGGCACCGGCTCCCCGCCAACAAGAGGGGGAAACCATGGATCAAAAGGCTTCCGCAAAGGTCCTCGTACTCGACTTTGGTGCGCAGTACGGTCAGCTCATTGCCCGTCGCGTCCGCGACCTCAACGTGTATTCCGAGATCGTTCCCTGTGACATCTCGGCCGACGAGATTCGCGAGATGAACGCCTCTGCGCTCATCCTTTCCGGCGGCCCGGCTTCCGTGTATGCCGAGGACGCTCCGTCCATCGACCCCGCCATCTTTGACCTAGGCCTTCCCGTCCTGGGCTTTTGCTACGGCCATCAGATCACGGCCGTGACGCTCGGCGGCAAGGTCGGCCACTCCGAGGTGGGCGAGTACGGCCGCGCCACCATCACGCGCACGGCTGGCGCAAAGCTCTTTAACTCCACGCCCATGGAGCAGACCGTGTGGATGAGTCACCGCGACGCCGTTTCCGAGGTGCCCGAGGGCTTTACCGTTACCGCCAGCACCGACGTATGCCCGGTTGCCGCCATGGAGTGCCCCGAGCGCAAGATTTTCACCACGCAGTTCCACCCCGAGGTCAAGCATTCCGAGTACGGTCAGCAGCTGCTGAGCAACTTCCTGTTTGAGATCTGCGGCCTGGAGCCCAACTGGAGCATGGACAACCTGGTCGAGACCATGACGGCCGAGTTCCGCGAGAAGGTCGGCAACGACCGCGTGATTCTGGCCCTGTCCGGCGGCGTCGACTCCTCCGTCGTGGCTGCGCTGGGCGCCCGCGCCGTAGGCAAGCAGATGACCTGTGTGTTCATCAACCACGGCCTGCTGCGCAAGGGCGAGCCCGAGCAGGTGGAGGAGGTCTTCACCAAGCAGTTTGACGTCGACTTTATCCACGTCCACGCCGAGGACCGCTATGCCGAGCTTCTGGCCGGCGTGACCGAGCCCGAGGAGAAGCGCCGCATCATCGGTACGCAGTTCTGGAAAGAGTTCTTCGCCGTGGCGCAGCAGCTCGAGACCGATGGCAAGCCGGTCAAGTACCTGGCTCAGGGCACCATCTACCCCGACATCATCGAGTC
>USNA01000177.1 GCA_900555955.1 uncultured Collinsella sp.
CCCCGGCATGGTTGCCGGCGCCGACGCCGAGTGCGGGCTTACCGGAGGAGTAAGCAGCCTTGACCATGCCCGGGCCACCGGTTGCGAGAATGATGTCGACGTCGCGCATGACCATGTTGGTCAGCTCGATGGACGGCTTGTCGACCCAGCCGATGATGCCCTCAGGAGCACCGGCCTTGACAGCTGCGTCGAGAACGAGCTTGGCGGCGGCGATGGTGCACTTGGCGGCTGCCGGGTGCGGGGAGATGATGATGGCGTTACGGGTCTTCAGGCAGATGAGCGTCTTGAAGATGGCCGTGGAGGTCGGGTTGGTGGTCGGGATGACAGCGCCAACGATACCGATCGGCTCGGCGACCTTGGTGATGCCGTAAGCGTCGTCGCGCTCGATGACACCGCAGGTCTTGGTGTTCTTGTAAGCGTTGTAGATGTACTCAGCGGCGTAGTGGTTCTTGATGACCTTGTCCTCGAGAACGCCACGGCCGGTCTCCTCGATGGCGAGCTTGGCCAAAGGAATACGAGCCTTGTTGGCGGCCATAGCAGCCTCGTAGAAGATCTTGTCTACCTGCTCCTGAGTGTACTCAGCGAATTTAGCCTGGGCCTCACGCATAGATTTGAGTTTGGCCTCAAGCGCCTCCACGTTGTCCACGATGGCGGGAGTAGTGTTTTCCGGTGACTTTTTCACCATTTGTGTCTCCTTGCGATCGGAGATTTACCCTACAAGATGCATGATAGCAAGAAATAATTCGGTGAACGGGCAGATTCCCGTAAAAGATAAACTAAAACGCTTCAATCAAATGAACCGTTTCAACTAAATCTATCTGCCCTGCGCATCGCCCCGCTCATTGGGGACAGACTTACATGAGTGCTTTCACTCATGTAAGTCTGTCCCCAATGAGTGCAAAAAGGCGCCCTCCGTGGGGGAGGGCGCCTTTGGTTAGTTCTATGTGAACGCGAGGTCTTTGACCCGGAGAGTCCGAGGTACTTGTTGGTAAGACCTTATTTAGGAGCGCGCAACCTTGCCGGACTTGAGGCAGGTGGAGCAAACGTTCATCTTGCGACGGTGACCGTCGACGACGACGTAGACGCGCTGGATGTTGGGGCGGAACTTACGGTTGGTGACGCGGTGAGAGTGGCTGATGGAGCGACCGGCAACGGGGTGCTTACCGCAAACTTCGCAAACTTTGGACATAACTGACCCTCCTTGGGCGACAAACGAACATGTCGCGTTAACAAACAAGCCTGAACTATAGCACAGAAGCAGCTCCCTGTGCGTAATCTACACAGAGATATTTCTCTTTTGGCGATAGTGCCCACGCCACGGCCCTGGACGTAGATCCGATTTGCGTGCAGCAGAGGGGATTATGCCAGCTCGCAACAAGGTTTTCAAGCTCGTCCCACAAATATATATAGGTTTATTGAGCGTTGGGCTCCGTTTACGGATTGCTCCGTATTTATGCTCGCAATTGAGCTCGAGGTTGGCTACACTATCCCTTGACCATTAAAGGGGTACGAGATACCCACATGGAATTACATAGCTGTCATAGAGCAGCCCTTCCTGTGGGTGTCTGGTCCGCTTTGAGCGGTCGGGCATCTATTTTTTTGACTGTGTCAGCAGTCAAGACATGTGAGGAAGGAGATCGATGGGCACGACTTCCCCCAAGGCGGTCATCATGGACGAGACCGCCGTCAACCGAGCGATGACCCGCATCGCGCACGAGATTCTCGAGCGCAACGAGGGCTGTGAAGACCTCGCTCTGGTCGGCATCGTCACGCGCGGCGACCTTCTGGCAAAGAAGCTCGCCGAGGAGATTAAGGAGATCGAGGGCGTCGAAGTTCCGCTCGGCAGCCTCGACATCAGCTTCTACCGCGATGACTATGCGACCAATTTCGCTCCCGCGATCCACGCCACCAACATTCCCTTTAGCGTCGACGGCAAGCGCGTCGTGCTGGTGGACGACATCCTGTACACGGGCCGTACCATTCGCGCCGCTCTGGACGCCGTCATGGATCTGGGCCGTCCGAGCCGCATTGAGCTGGCAGTTCTTGTTGACCGCGGTCACCGCGAGCTTCCCATCTCGCCGGACTTTGTCGGCAAGAACGTTCCCTCGTCGCACGAGGAGAACGTGCACCTATATATGAAGGAAGTCGACGGCCGTACCGCTGTCGAGATCAACGACGTCGCGCCGGGCTCCCATGTGGGTTCTGCGCCGCTGGGAGGTGAGTAGTACCGTGGCGTTCAACCATAAGCACCTGATCGACATTACCGAGTACTCCGAAGAGGACATCAAGCTCATCCTCGAGACCGCCAAGGCGTTCTCCGAGGTCAACGAGCGTGCGATCAAGAAGGTCCCCACGCTCAAGGGCAAGACCATCGTCAACATGTTCAACGAGCCCTCGACGCGCACCCGCAGCTCCTTCGAGCTCGCCGAGAAGCGCCTTTCGGCCGACAGCCTCAACTTTGGCGGTTCCTCGACCTCTACGGTCAAGGGCGAGAGCCTCGTCGATACCGTCGAGACCCTCAACGCCTACAAGATCGACTGCATCGTCGTGCGCGCCAAGCACGCCGGCGCGCCCTGCATCGTCACGCAGAACTCGCCCGCGAGCGTCATCTGCGCCGGCGACGGCAAGCACAACCACCCCACGCAGGCCCTGCTGGACCTGTACACCATCTGGCAGCACAAGGGTGACTTCCATGGTCTGAAGGTCGCCGTCGTCGGCGATATCTCCCACTCCCGCGTGTGCGGCTCGCTGATCCCCGCCCTTAAGATCATGGGCTGCGAGACCTACGCCGTCGCCCCCGGCACGCTGCTGCCGCCGGCGCCCGAGGTCCTGGGCTGCGACCACGTGACGAGCGACCTCGATTCCGTCCTGCCCGAGCTGGACGTCGTCTACATGCTGCGCGTGCAGCAGGAGCGCCTCGAGGGTGCCCCGTTCCCCACGATTCGTGAGTATCACAAGCTCTTCGGCCTGACCAAGGACCGCGAGAAGCTCATGAAGCCCGATGCGATTATCTGCCACCCGGGCCCCATCAACCGCGGCGTCGAGTTCGACTCCTACATGGCCGACCACCCGCAACGCTCCGTCATCCTGGAGCAGGTCTACGCTGGCATCTGCGTGCGTATGGCTATCCTGTATCTGCTGCTTGGAGGTGCCGATAATGGCCTTGCTTCTTAAGAATGCCCACGTCGTCGATCCGTCTGTCGAGCTTGACGATGTCGTCGACGTCCTGATCGACGGTGACAAGATCGCCGAGGTCGGTGAGACCCTCGCCGCCGAGGGAGCCGAGGTCCGCGACCTTTCCGGCAAGTATCTCGTTCCCGGCCTGGTGGATATGCACGTACATCTGCGCGAGCCTGGCTACGAGGTCAAAGAGGACATCGAGAGTGGCACCCGCGCTGCTGCCAAGGGCGGCTTCACTGGCGTGTGCGCCATGCCGAACACCGATCCCGTCACCGATAACGGCACCGTCGTGGAGTTCGTTAAGTCCCGCGCTGCCGAGGTCGGTCACTGCCGC
>USNA01000178.1 GCA_900555955.1 uncultured Collinsella sp.
GACGCCCCCGAAGCCATTCGCAAAGCCGGCCGGCAACGTCGAGGAGACGCCCTCCGAGTCCAAGGCCGAGGCGGCTGTCGAGACAAAGCCGGCCGCCAAGACCACCACGCGTAAGCGCACCACGACGACGGCGAAGAAGACCACAACCAAGGCTGTGGCTCCCAAGGCAAAGGCTAAGGCCGAGGAAAAGCCCGCGGTAAAGGCCGAGCCGGCACCGAAGGCTGCTGAGGTCAAGACCGCTCCGAAGGCTACGGCAAAGACCGAGCCCGCCAAGGAGGCCCCGGTCTCCCCCGCCGCTAAGACTGAGGAAAAGGCTCCGACCAAGAAGACCTCCGTCCGCAAGGCAACGGCCACCCGCAAGCGCCGCTAATCCGGACGATTAAAACTTAATCCTCAACGTAAAAGAGGGCGCCCCAACCAGGCGCCCTCTTCTTGGTTGAACTTCTCAATTAAAAGAGGGCCGGTTTACTACGACAAAATGGCTCCGGCCGGCCATGGCGGGTAATCTACGAAATTGGCAACGCCTCTACCTGCGGTTTTAATATCACCAAAATGACCGTGGTTGAGATCATCCAATTCATCGTAGTAAACCGAAGTACTTTTGTTTGGCTACAAATAGTATCGATATAGACGTTTTTGAATATCACGATAATTTGAGTGGTAAAACGATTTTCTAGGACAACCGTTCGCCGATGGTAAACGGATGTTGTTTATACAGCCTGTGTACAACAGATATACTTACATCCAGTGCGTAAAGCCCATGGCCCGCAGGCCGTGATTCTATTGAACTGGACCGTATTATGAGATTGATTCACAACAGCCGTCTGCCGCAGTTTCGTACTCCGTTTGGCGCTGTGACCACTGGAACTTCCGTTTCGCTATCGGTGATTTTGGAGGATGCCGACCCCAACCAGGCAACGCTTACCCTGCGTACCTGGGTCGATGAAATCGGTGAGTCTCTGTACCCCATGACGCACGAGGGCGACGGCATATTTACCGTAGAGCTTGAGTGCGCCGAGCCCTGTCTTATCTGGTACAGCTTTATCTGCAACATCGAGGGCCAGCCTGAGGTCCGCTTGGGTGCACCGCAGGGCCGCACCGGTGGCGAGGGTGTGACCTACGACTATGCCGAGGTCCCGTCGTTCCAGATTACCGTCTACAAGCACCGCGAGAACCGTCCCACCTGGTACGAGCGCGGTATGGTCTACCAGATCTTCCCCGATCGCTACGCCCGCGACGAAAACTGGCGCGAGCGCACGCTGGCAGAGGTCGAAAAGCCACGCAACGGAATCCAGCGCCGCATGGTCGAGGACTGGAACGAGCCGCCCGTGTACGAGCGTGCCGAAGACGGCTCCATCAAGACCTGGGACTTTTACGGTGGTTCGCTCAAGGGTATTCAAGAAGACCTTCCTCGCATTGCCGAGCTGGGCTTTACAGCCATCTACCTCAACCCCATCTTTGAGGCCGCGAGCAACCACCGCTACGACACGGCCGATTACACCAAGATCGACCCGATTCTGGGCACCGAGCAGGACTTTACGGAGCTGTGCGAGGCGGCCGAGAAGCTCGGCATTTCCATCATCCTGGACGGCGTCTTCAACCATACGGGCGACGACTCGATCTACTTTAACCGCTACGGCAACTATCCCGGTGTCGGTGCATGGCAGAGCGAAGACTCGCCGTGGCGCGATGCGTTTTACTTCCATGAGGACGGTTCGTATGACTGCTGGTGGGGCGTGGGCAACATGCCCGCCATCAACGAGAATTCCGAGCTCGTCCGTGAAAAGCTTCTGGGCAAGGACGGCGTCATTCGCAAATGGCTGCGCGCCGGCGCCCATGGCTGGCGACTGGACGTGGCCGACGAGCTTTCCGACGACTTCCTGGCCGAGATCAAAAAAGCCGTGCTCGCCGAGAAGCCCGACGCGCTGCTACTCGGCGAGGTCTGGGAAGACGCCTCCAACAAGATCAGCTATGGCCATCTGCGCCGCTATCTGCAGGGCTCTGAGCTCGACTCAGCCATGGACTACCCCTTCCGCGACATGGTCATCGGCTTTTTGATGGGCTACAAAAACGCCTACCAGGCTGCCGAGGATATCGAGACCCTGCGCGAGAACTACCCGCGCGAGGCACTGGCCTGCGCGCTCAATCTGCTTTCGAGCCACGACCGTCCGCGCATCATCTCGGTGCTCGGCGGCGGCCCCGACGAGTCGCAGCTGCCCGAGAGCGAGCGCAGCAAGTGGCGCCTGGACGAGAACTCCATGGGCCTGGCCAAGAGCCGCTTTTGGTTGGCGACGCTCATGCAGATGACCTTCCCAGGCGTGCCCTCGATCTATTATGGCGACGAGTACGGCTTGGAGGGCCTCACCGATCCGGGCAACCGCCGCACCCTGCCGACCAAGGACCAACTCCACGACTTCGATACGCTAGCCATCGTTAAGAACGCATCTGCCATTCGCCGCGCGTTACCGTTTATGGTCGATGGCGAGATCAAGGCCTTTGCGCTCAACGACGACGTCTTGGCCTACACCCGCACGGGCAAAGACGGCGAGGCCGCGACGGTTATCATCAACCGCAGCCTGCGCAATTCGCACTGCGTGACGATTCCGGCGCTCGGCGAATGCGCAAGCGACGTGATCAGCGGCCACGAGTGCGAAATCCACAACGGTACCGTCACGCTCGACCTGTACCCGCTGGGCTCTTCGATCATCTATCACCATGCCGAGAAGCGCCTGCAGGAGCCGCTCGACCACGGCGCCGCGGGTGTATGCCACATCACCTCGGTGCCGACCGATGACGGCAAGCCCGGCACAATCGGTGCGCCCACGCGTCGTTTTATCGACCACCTGGCCGCCATGGGCATGCGCTACTGGCAGGTCCTTCCCGTCAACCCGACGGACTTCTTCCGGTCCCCCTACGCCGGTCCTTCGGCCTTTGCAGGCAATATCGACCTGCTGCCCGAGAGCCACGAGGAGCTGGCCGCCGACTTCGTCACCTGGAAGACCCGCGGCGGCGAGGACGCCGACGCGCTGTACACGGCGTTTAAACATCGCAACGCCGACTGGCTCGAGAAGTACTGCGTCTACATGGCGGTAAAGAAGCACTTTGAGGGACTGTCGCGCCACGAATGGCCGGCGGATGTCGCGCGCTACAACGAGCACCTGATCGATGACAAGCGCTTCCACGACGAGGCCGAGCTGCAGGCGTACATGCAGTATCGCTTTGACCTTGCTTGGTGCGAGCTTATGAACTATGCACACAAGAAGGGCATCGAGGTCATCGGTGATATCCCGATGTATGTCTCGGACGATTCGGCCGATGCGTGGAGCGAGCCCGAAAACTTCTGGCTGTCCGACACCGGCAAGGCGATTGAGATTTCGGGTGCGCCGCCCGACAACTTTGCGCCCGAGGGACAAGTGTGGGGAAACCCCACCTTCCGCTGGGATCACATGAAACAGAACGGCTATAGCTGGTGGATGGATCGCCTCCTCTCTGCGGTAAACTCCAGT
>USNA01000179.1 GCA_900555955.1 uncultured Collinsella sp.
CATGCAGGAGCCCCCCGTAAGGGAGGGCCGCCTTAGCGAGTCTTACTAATTCGGTTCTGGTATATAATCCGAGACGCCCGCCGGGCAAATCCCAACAATCCTAGTGATAGTCGTTTGCGAAGGAGCCGTAGAAGAGCGCCTTACAGTCGACATCGCTGTAGCCCATCACGGCATCCTGCACATCGGATCGCAAGAGGTTGAGCACCTTGTACACGCCCTCGCCCATATCCCCGACGAAGAGTACCTGCTTGAACACATCGGGATAATCGCGCAGATAGGTCACATAGCCCCTAAGCTTTGCTAGCGTGTCGCCGAGGAACTCGCCATGAGGGTCAACGATGGACGGCCTGATGACGTCCTCTGCATCCTTCACGAAGAAGAGGAAGTCTGGATGCAGGGCCTTGCGTCCCACCGAAGACATGTACGGAATCGAAAAAGCCTTAGCAGACATGCTGCCCGACGGATTGCGATAGAAGGCAACCGTACGATTCTTTGCCAATTCGTTCCTAACGATATAGTCTTCCGCCGGGTTCAGGTCGAGCGGGCAGAGGCCGTCCTCTTTCTGCACAATATGGCACGGATACTTAGCGAAGTCGTCCGACGTGCTGGCAGACGTGGGCCACTCTATCTTTGTGAGGCGCTTGCCTTCGGTTTCACGGGCCAGTTCGTCGTAACGCTGCTTTGCCGCGTCGTTAAGGTAGTCATAATCGCCAGATCCATCGACCTTATCGAAGTATTCCTTTCGACATTGAGCCGCCCAACTCTCGAGCGCATCGACGATAGCCCGCGTGCGCACCGCTGCGGCAAGGCGCAGGTCGCACTCGGGGCGCCCAAGCTCCTTGAAGTTGACGCGACGATACTCATTCGCAAACTCCTTAGTGAAATGCATGTCAGCGTCGCGGGCGGCCTTTCTGAGACCCTCGGCGTCCGTGCGGGCCTCCTCCTGCTCCTGGTCCTCGGTCTCGTTGAGCTTGTCGAGCGTGATCTTGACGGTCTCGGCAACCTCTACGTCGTGTTTGGTTTCGCGGTACTCGTCCTCGTTAGCAACGATGTATCCCTTGAGCTTCTGGACGAACTGTTTTTTCACGTCGGCCGCGGCATTGACATCGAGGCCAGTCTCGACAAGCAAAGTCGCCGTCTTAACCAGGCTCTGGAATTCGTTTCTGGCCTTCTTCGGAATGCGCTGGACGGGGATGGAATCGAATGCTGCGCGGATGCCCTGCCACTCCTGGTGCGTGAAAGACTGCTCGCGCTTGGTGGGCGGCTTGGGCTTTGCCATGGGCACGGGTTTTACGACCGAGACGGGCTGGGTCGGCTCGGTCTGTGTGGAACTTGGCTCAGGTGTTGCAGGTTGCTGCGGGGCAGGCGCTGCAACGTAGTTGCCCGTTGCGAGCTGAGGCGCCGGCTCCGCTTCTGGCGCCGGGACGTCGACGGTCATGACCGCCGAGGCAAGCGAGGGCTGCGTTCCCTGCCTGTCCAACGGCTCCTGAATCGCAATGCCGGCAAGCGGCGCCTGGTAGCCGGGTTGTGCCTGTCGCGCCGCCTCGATGGCCTTCTCGTTCTCCTCGTACGCCTTGAGCTCCTGTTGGTAGTCGGCTTCGGACTTGGGCGCAGCCGCCGTGATAGTCACGGGGTTGAGAACGATGTTCTGCTTGCCGATGGAGCTCTCGCCCATGTCGTCCTTGCGGCCCATGAGGTAGTCGACCACGTCCTGAGTGCTCTCGGGATTGAACTGGGGCAGGTAGCAGGCGACGGAGTTCAAAAGATCATCGGATTCGATGCGCCGCGCAAGTGGAGTGCGCACCATACGTCCCACGAGCTGTGCGATATAGGTCGAGTCCGAACGCCTGCGCTGCGAGAAGATGACCTCCGCTCGAGGGCAGTCCCATCCGTTGGAGACAGCCTCCTTGGCGAAGAGCACGCGAATGCGCGAGGTGTCCTGAACGAACTCGGGCTCGACATAGGGGATGAGGTATTTTCCCGCCGCGATGTCCTTATGCTCGCCGAAGACGTTGGCGAACGACATTACCTCGGAAAGGCCGGGAACCAGACCCGTGATCTGGTCGCACATCTCAGCCAGGGCCGAGCTGCTCACGTTGTCCGCCGCTTGGATGAGCAGCAGCGGGTTGACGGGACTCTCGCCCTCGCGGGCACAGTACTCGCCCCACTCGCGGCAGGCCAAGGCATAGCGCTCGCACGCCATAGTGAGGTACTGGTGCTCGACTGGGTCGTCCTTCTCTGGCACGCGCAACTCGATGATGTCCTTGAGCAGACCTGACTCCTGGACCTCGCGAGGGGTCACAGCGACCTTTGGCATACGTACGCGATCGGCGCGCTGGTCCATGGCCGCCTCGAACCTCTGCGGCGTGGCAGAGACCCCGACGACGATGGGCATCGCTGCACGGCCGTCGAGCCCATCAATGAGGCTGGCGTAGATCGTCGCGGTGCCGCGCTCGCTCGAGGCATTGGCCCCCAGACCGCGATGGGCCTCGTCTATGAACAGATAGAGGTTACGCTCCGGGTCCCTGATGGTGCGGTCAAGGATGTCCCAGAACACGCGGCCGGAGTTGGCCTCACTACCCTTGGTGAGCAGGCCGTTCTTACTGAGTAGGTCCTTGCTGAGGAAATAGACGTGGCGCGGCTCGAGAATGTCGTGCGCGGCTCCGAAGTCGTTGGTAATTGTGACCAGGTGGCGCCTGTCAAGGATGCTGTCTGCCAGCTTGTCCGCCACGTTTGAGAAACGCACGCTCGTCTGCTCGTTCAGGCTCGGGGAATCCGAGAGCCAAAGAACGACGGCATTCTCGTCGGGCATGAGGCTCAGATCGTCGTCTCCGAAGAAGAGCGCTTCGATCGTCGCTGCGCACATGACCGTTTTGCCCGACCCCGTGGGAGATGCGAGGCATATCGAGGACAGCTCGCCGTCCTGCTCGTAGCGTCGACGCATCGACTGCAACTTGTTCGCCAGGGTCGCGACCGCACCGGCTTGGAAATCCTTAAGTTCGACTCTCATGTTTACCTCACCGCATCCTCGGCGGCAATCTTGAACGATTGCAGGTAGTTCTCGTACAGGCGGACGACGTCGAGCCCAGGCAGTTGTGCCTTGACGGAGGCGTATCGAGCCGTGTCGTCCGTGATCACATAGGCGCACCCTATGCTGGCATTCTGCTTGACGGCGTCTATGAAAGCGCCGACCGAAGCAAAGTCGAAGAGGACGGCGTAGGCGTCGGCCATGGCAAAGCCCGGCTGCTCGTGCTTGATGATGCTGCCACGCGAACCAGCGCGCAGCCAGAGCAGGGGCGCGATCTCCTCGAAGGCCACGCCCAGCTCGACGGCGTCCGGGTCTTCGTAGGTGAGGTCAAAGAAGACGGCGTTTTCCTCGAAGCCGTCGGCCATGGGGAACTCGTCGGTGAACTTGTAGTCACCCTTGATGGAATCGCCCTCGGGCGTCTTGCCCGTGATGGCCGCCGAATCGCTTTT
>USNA01000180.1 GCA_900555955.1 uncultured Collinsella sp.
GGCCGTCGTTTTCTGTTGCTGCCGTTTACTCGGCGAGCTGCTTTAGCACATCGCAGGCGATCTCGACGGCATCGTCGATGCAACCAGGGCAGCTGCGGAGCGGACCCTTATCCGATCCGACGCCCTTGAGCGTGCCGCAGACGGTCGTTGTGTTCTTCGTTTTAAAACGCTTGGCGATTTCGCGCGACAGCTTGTAGGTCTGGCCCTTGGTCTTGGGGTTTTCCATGCCGTCGCTCATTACAAAACCCATGATGGCCACGGCGCCCGAGATGGCGCCGCAGGTTTCGGTCATGCCGCCCATGCCGGCGCCAAAGCCCTCGGTGAGGGTAAAGGCGACCTGGGGGTCGAGTCCGACGGCAGGTGCGAGCGTGCAGGCGACGGCCTGGGCGCAGTTGAAGCCACGGGCATGGTATTCGGCAGCCTGAGCCTGACAGGCGGTGATGTCGAGCTGGGCCGTATCGATTTGCTTCATCGTTGTCTCCTTAGTCACGGTGTACCCGCCTATGGTACCCATGACGGTGCGTGTAATCATCGAGAGCTTCATGGATGCCTCATTTTTATCTATCGAGCAAATGCCCAAGGCTTGAGATAAATACCCCTGATCAATTTGTCCCATAACCTACCTTGGGGATGGGTTGAGAGGGGTGCAGGGTAGCGGTATCGTGAACCGAATAAAAACAAAACCCAAGTAAGGGAGTTGGATATGAGCGAGCAGACCATCGGTACGACATGTGTTCAGGGCGGGTATCACCCGGGAGATGCGGAGCCGCGCCAGGTGCCCATCTACCAGTCCACCACGTGGAAGTACGACACGTCCGAGCACATGGGCAAGCTGTTTGACCTGGAGGAGTCGGGCTATTTCTACAGCCGTCTGCAGAATCCCACGTGCGATTTGGTTGCCGCCAAGATCTGCGAGATGGAGGGCGGCACCGCAGCGATGCTCACGAGCTCGGGCATGGCCGCGAACTTCCTCGCGATCTTTAACGTTGCCGGCGCCGGCGATCACGTGGTCGCGAGCTCCGCCATCTACGGCGGTACCTACAACCTGTTGGCTCACACCATGGGTCGTATGGGCTTGACCTGCACGTTCGTTGCCCCCGACTGCACCGACGAGGAGCTCGAAGCAGCCTTCCAGCCCAACACCAAGCTTGTCTTTGGCGAGACGATTGCTAACCCCGCCCTTGCCGTGCTCGATATTGAGCGCTTTGCCAAGGCCGCGCACGACCACGGCGTACCGCTGATGGTCGACAACACCTTCCCGACGCCCGTGATGTGCCGTCCCTTTGAGTGGGGCGCCGACATCGTCACGCACTCCACCACTAAGTACATGGATGGCCATGCGGCCTACCTGGGTGGCGTGATCGTCGACCATGGCCAGTTTGACTGGATGGCCCATGCGGACAAGTTCCCGGGTCTCACCACGCCTGACGAGAGCTACCACGGCGTGACCTATGCCGAGAAGTTCGGTCGCGAGGGCGCCTTTATTACCAAGGCCACTGCGCAGCTTATGCGCGACCTCGGCCCCATGCAGAACCCGCAGGCGGCGTTCTTCCTGAACAGCTCGCTCGAGAGCCTGCACGTGCGCATGCCGCGCCATTGTGAGAATGGTCTGGCGGTCGCCAAGTTCCTGCAGAGCCACCCCAAGGTACGCTTCGTGAGCTATCCGGGCCTGGAGGGCGACAAGTACTATGACATCGCTCAGAAGTACATGCCCAACGGTACTTGCGGCGTCGTGAGCTTTGGCTTTAACGGTGGTCGCGCGGCGGCCGAGACCTTTATGAAGAGCCTTAAGCTCGCCCAGATCGCCACGCACGTGGCCGACGCCCGCACCTGCTGCTTGCATCCGGCAAACGCCACCCATCGCCAAATGAACGATGAGGAGCTCATCGCCTGCGGCATCTCTGCCGACATGGTACGCCTGTCGTGCGGTCTCGAGGACACGGCCGATCTGATTGCCGACCTTGAGCAGGCGCTCGAGCAGTGCTAGGCTAGCGTTCGCACGAGGCGCCGATGCTGGCAGAAAGCTTCGACGACCTTTCGTTCCGATTCCGTAGGCGGGACCCCAATCGCGACTGTTTGCAGGCGATCGGGGTCCCGTTTTTGCGTTGCGCCACTCGAAAGGATGGATATGGAGAAAACCGCAGAGCAGCTGCGCCGCGAGCACATTGCCCTTGAGGGCGACACCCATGGCAAGAACAAGTGGGCGATTCTGTTTACCGTGCTCATCATGACGTTTATGGTGTGCCTGGATTCGACCGTCGTGACCGTGGCGTTGCCCGTGATGCAAAAGGAACTGGGCGTGGGCCTCGATCGCATTCAGCTGGTGAGTTCGGTGTACCTGCTTGCGACATGCGTGGCTATGCTGCCGTTTGGCCGCCTGGGCGACGTGCGCGGCAAGGTGAATGTGTTCCAGCTGGGCGTCATCGTCTTTACGGTTGGCTCGCTGCTTTGTGGCCTTTCGGCCTCGCTCGAGGTTCTTATTCTGGCACGTATTGTTCAGGGCGTCGGTTGCGCGGCGGCCATGGCCAACAACATGGGTATCATCACCGAGTCGTTTCCGGCGCGCGAACGCGGTCGTGCTATGGGTATTCTTGCGACCTTCGTGGCCCTCGGCATGATGTGTGGCCCCGTGCTGGGTGGCATGCTGGTGGCAAGCTTTCCCTGGGAGAGTATCTTTCTCATCAACCTGCCTATTGGCGTTATCTCGTTTATCGTGGGGCTCTACACGCTGCCGCATGTTAAGCCGGAGGCCGGCGAGCGCCCCATGTCCCTGATCGAGGCTGCTCGTCGCTGCTTTGCAAATTCGGCCTTCACTATCAACCTTGCCTGCATGCTCATCGTGTTCGTTGGCATTGGCGCATCCGAGTTTATTCTGCCGTTCTATTTTCAGGACGCCCACGGCTTTGGTTCTGACATTTCCGGACTGCTCTTTTTGGCACTGCCGATGGTGAATGCCTTTATCGGACCGCTTTCGGGTACGGTTTCGGACCGTGTTGGCTGCGAGGGCCCCACGGCGGTCGGCCTGGGCGTGTACGTATGCGGTCTTTTTGCGGTAAGCACGCTCGATGAGCACTCTTCTATCCCTGTGATCGTGTGCTGTGTCGCGTTTATGTCGTGCGGTACGTCGATTTTCCAGAGTCCTAACAACTCGCTGTACATGGGCTCGGCTCCGCGCGAAGCGCTCGGCTTTGCGGGCAGCCTGGGTAGCCTGGCACGTTATGCGGGTATGGCAGTGGGCATTACGGCGGCGTCGCATATCCTGTATGGGCAGATGAGCGTGGCGATGGGCGAGGCCGTGACCAGTTTCGTTGCAGGCCGTCCGGATGTGTTCTTGTTTGGTTTCCGTTCGGTGTTCTACGTGCTCATGGCTGTGGCCGCCGTGGGTTTTGCGCTCGCCATGGTGCGTTTGGTGAGGGTGCGCGCCCGCCATTAGCTTGTGGAGGCAGCGATGGCGCACAGTGCGGGCCCACT
>USNA01000181.1 GCA_900555955.1 uncultured Collinsella sp.
GGCCCCATGCTTGTGGGAAGAGTGTTTGAGGATGTGGCCGCCGTGGGGCACGGCACCGGCAGCCAGACCGGTCCGAGCACCCTGGACCGTTATCGGAACATGCTCGGCATGGAGCTTTCGCAGAATGGCGCGGACTTCGTCCTCCGTTGCCGGAAACGAGATGCTCGACGCCTCGCCCGATGTGCGAGATTCATCGCGACCATATTCTTCGAACTCGTCGCCGAAGGGTTTGATGGCTGCAGACACGCGAACTCCCCCTTTAGTTAACTACAGTGTTTGCAGGGAGATGTTACCGCATCGTTTCGTCGACGTGACTGAGACCGTCTCCATAATTGGCGAATTTTACGTTTGCGCAATTCGGCGAGCGGCAGCGTTTTCTCGGCAGGCGCTCTATTTAACGCGCTCCTTCCCATCGCTGCCACGCATGCAATTGGCGCCCGAAAAAAGTTGAGATATTTTTTACCCTCTCTCACCTGCGGCGATGTAAATCCGTCAAGCATTTGGTCAGAAATTGGTCAAGTTACGGCTGATACGGTCGGCATCGACAGCCAAAACCAATAGAAGGTTTGGCCCAAAAGCAGGGAGGTTCCCATGGCATATTACTGGCCCCAGTACGGCATCGCCATCGAAGTTGACGATGACCCATATCTTCTGCCCTTCGACGAGGAAGCGTTTCCCGATGCGGCTGTCTATCACGTCACCACCGACGTGATTTGCGATCCCGAATCGTTTTCGGCACTCGCCCACCACATCGCCCACATCCACGACATCAAACTCGGCCCAAACTTCGACGAGCTCATCTACTCGCGACGCCTCATGCTCCACATGCTCTTTGGCGCCGATCCGTCCACGTTCGCGCGCGTCTATACCACTAAGGATGCCGCATGAGCGTAAGGAAGCAGTCGAGCCCCCTAGGGTCAAAACATCGAAAAAGGCTCGGCGTTGTCTGCCTGGCCATCGCCTGCGCCCTTATCGCCGTCGGCCTTTACGCCTGGCAGTCAAAGCCTGTCGCCGAGACAGGTGCCTCGGTCACAGCGGCGGAGGGTAAGTCGCGCCAGGAAATCCAGGACGAGCTCGATGCCATCGTCCGCGACAACATGATGACGATCTCGGTCGCACCGGTCGCCCAGCTACAAAAAGGCGGCAAGCTGCGCGTCAACGTGCAAAACGTCCAGGATAACAAGTTTCCCCAGCGTTTCCGCGTGATCCAAAACGACGAGACCATCTATGAATCGGGCGTGGTCGAGACCGGCAAGACCGTTGAGACCTGCCCCGCAGGCGACATCAAAGAAGGTGAGGCGTATATCGAGATTCAAGCGCTCGACGCCAAGACCTACGACGCCCATGGCAATCCCACGCGCGTCAAGGTGCGAGTTGCGCAGACAGAAGACTAGACCTGCCACCTGTTATGAAAATGCGCACCCGTGCCGCTTTCGTCTAACCCTCACGGAAACGGTCCGTGACGAATAGAAAGGAACGATTATGGACATCACCAGGAACTTGAATGGGGCCAGGGTGCTCGTCGTGGGCGCGGGGCTGATGCTTGCACTCTCAATGGGTGCCGCGCCGACCACCGCCCTGGCGGAGGGACGCACTGGAACCACCAACGTGACCATCAGGACCGAAATCGATAACATCAAGTTCAAAGCCCCGACCGTCATTCCGTTCGTCGCTAAGGCAGACGGCACGCTCCAGGGCCCTTCCGAGAATACAACCACCATCGACAACCTTTCGGCCTATGGCATCCACGTTACCAACATGAAGATTGCCGCCCAGAAGTCCTGGAGCATCGTCGCCGACGCCAAGACGGGGACCGCCCAGAACTCCATCGATTTTAAGGTCGGCCCAGACAAGGCACTCCAAGACGCCCACGCCGCGACGCAGGAAGCGGGCCTCGACCTTTCCAAAAATGCATCCTTCGACATGGGCTACCAGGGCATCGCCGATGGTACGGACAAGATTAAGCTCAAGACAAGCGGCAATGTCGCCCGCGTCACGCGAGACATCTTCCATGTGACTGGCGAGGGCGACCAGGTCGCAAGCATTACGTGGACGGTCGAGCCCGGTGCGCACACGGCCTAAGGCGATTGTCCTTGCCGTCATCATCGGCGTTGTAACGTTTGCCCCGATCGCCGCCTTTGCCCAACAAGAGCAAGCGCAGGCTGCCACGCAAGTGACTGTCGATCTATCGGAGCTCGAACGCAGTGGCCAACATGAGCCCCTCGCGCAAACGGGCGACACGCGACAGCTCCTGGCAGCAGGAATCGCCGCGGCAGGCGCAAGCGCCATCGGCCTTGGCCTGCGCATCAAACGCAGCCAGTAGCCGCGATAATCGAGACCGTCCAGAACAGGTAAGGAGAACCCATGGCATCAAAGAACCTTTTGCCCGTTGCCGCGCTCTGCAGTGCGCTTGCCGCCGGCATGCCCGTCGCCGCTCTAGCGACACCCGCCGTGGACGTCCCCTTACCTGCCGTCAACTGTCTCGCCACAAACCAGATGAGCACCATCGCGCGCCAACGCTTCTCGCTTGCGCAGGCAAGCATTTCGGCCTCGGGGTGCCTCCGTCGCTGCACGAACAGCTCGATAGTCGTGGATACCGAGCGCTCGAGCACAGCGGACGGCCCCCTAACGGGATGCATTATCTGCACATGGCGCGCAGCTGCAACTGATGCCGATGGCGATTCCTGCGACGTGGAGCTGCGCCTCGACATCACCCTGTCCGATGACTCAGCGGACGGGGCAACAGTCGCCTTCGACAGCACGTTTTTCGAAAACGGAGGGGGTGTATGCCTGGGCTGCGTCCCCTCGAGCGCCGATGGTACGCAGCCCGCTATCTCATTCACCGCATCGCTGAAAATGACCAAGGCGGGCACCGACGCCACGGCAAATGGCGAGATCCCTCTGATGTTCTACGCGAGCGGCACAGAAAGCCAGGAGATTCGGGGCAAACAGCGGACCGGATCGCTCAGCCTGACGCGAGGGGCAGATCCCGGTCCTGTCGATATCAGTGCCGAAACGCAAGATGTGCATCACGTCCTTGTCGATCCGGCGCTCCTCGAGATGGAATGGAGCGGAGTAGGAGCGGTCGGACTCGCCCCCTCGACGGGTGACATCGCAAGCGACTCCAGCGAGAGCAGCGGTGAAATAGCGCCTGGGGACAATGGCGCACCAGGCGGCATAACACCGCCATCGAGCGGTCCTTCAGCCACTTTCAGCGAGCCAAGCGAAACAGCCACCGCAGTGGGCGGCACGCAAGCTGGCGAAAACTTGGGGTGTCCCATGCCGGCAGACATCGACGAGGGCAATTGTTGCATGATGGTCGCGCTCGACCGCACGGAAACCGTCGACGCCGCGAGCATTGAGGCCACCGCTGCCGATAAGCCCGTCCGCAAAGCAGCCATTATCGCATTCCCTAAAACCGTCGAAGTTGTTTTTCTGCCATCGGGCG
>USNA01000182.1 GCA_900555955.1 uncultured Collinsella sp.
ACGCGCATAAAGAAAGCCTCCCATTTCTCATGTCCAAGAAATGGGAGGCAGTTCAGTTGCGGCAGGGCTTTTGGAAGGGGACTTGGTTGTGAGGGCTCGTTAGGCGAGCTTGGCCTCGAGCTCGGCGATACGCTTGTAGGCATCGATGGTAAAGCGGGTCTGCTTCTCCAGGATCATAGTGGTCATGAGAGTGTCCTGAGCGTGAGCCATGATGAAGGTCATCTCCATCTCGCCACCGCCGGCCTCCTGCGAAAGCAGTTTGGTCTGCGTGTCGTGGGCACCGATGAGCGCATCGCTGGCATCCTTGTGCAGCTGTTCGGCCTTCTCAAAGTCACCCTCGCGAGCAGCATCGAGCGCTGCAAGCAGATCGGTCTGGGCGTCACCTGCGTATGCGACGATCTCGAATCCAACCATCGAGATTTCTTCTTTGGTTGCCATATTGCGTTCCTTTCACATATGAACCAATGGAGAGCATCGCGTCCGGGTATACGCGCTGCGTTGTGTATGACAGAAACAATAACATTCAAACAAAAAAGAACAGCGCAAAACGTAATTTCGAACTATGAACGGTCACTTTTCGCCCGTGAACGGTTTTTAAACCAATCTGAACAATATCGAACACAATTAGCGGAAACCCAAACAGGGCCGCACCCTAACGCAAATCGCGCACCGTATCGCCCTCTACGAGCACACCGGGGATCAGCATGTGCTCCACGCCAGACGCGCCCCCATCGGCGCCGGCAATCTTGTCGACCGCCCACATGCCGACGCGCTTGTTGTCAAAGCGCACCGTGGTCAGGCGACGGTCGGGCACGATATCGCCCAGGCTGTCATCAACACCCACCACGCTCACGTCCTCGGGCACACGCCTTCCGCACGACTCGAGCCCGCGAATGCAGCCGTAGGCCATGGCATCGTTGGAAGCATAAATGGCCGTACAGGTCGGATCTTCCGCCAGAGCCTGACCGGCAGCATATCCGCTCTGTGCCGTCCAATCCCCACGGACGAGTCGCGGCGGTTCAATACCATGCGCGCGCAATGTCTCGCGCCAGCCTTCCTCGCGCCGCATGCCCGAAAGCGAGCGCTCGGGACATGAGATAAAGTGCACGGTTTTGTGCCCCCGCCCCAGCAAGTACTCGACCACCTGGCGCGAGCAATCGAACTGGTCGTTATCGACCGTTGAACAGAGCGGGTGCTCCAGCATCGTAACGAGCACCGTCTGCATGCCGGGCAGCGGCTCGAAGGTGCCAAAGTCCGCCGGCATGCGATTCATGATCACGACCATGCCGTCTACCGGCAGCGCGCTCATACGCGACGATGCGCTCTCGAGGGTATAGGGATGTCCATCTACTTTAGTGAGGGTGATGGCATAGCCATGTTTGTCGGCCGCGGCGGCAAAGCCCTCCATACGGTCGAGGTTGCCGGTACCGGTAATGTTGAACATGGCGACGCCGACGGTCTTAAACTTGCCACGGCGCAGCGATCGACCGGCAAAATTGGGGCGATACCCCAGCTCGCGCATGGCGGCACGCACGCGTTCCTTGGTCTCGGGGCGCACACTGGGCGAATCGTGCACGGTGCGCGAGACCGTCTGCTCCGAGACGCCCGCGAGGCGCGCCACGTCTTTGACGGATACCGATTTTTTAACAGCGGCCATAGGTCGATCTTTCTATGTCAACGATGCCATTGGTGGCACCCTACGCAGTCAAATGAAACGTCTTCAAGTATATCTAACGCCTCCCCCACCATACGCTCACCACCCAAAACCTACCGTTCACCGACATTTTTGCTTCCCCGAACGGCTTTTATCGCCCAAATGTTAACGTTGCCATTGTGCAAACACAGAGCCACCGGGCGGCTCAAACGTTTACGCATAAGGAATCGACGGTTCGCAGGCACAGGAACCACCGGTTCGCGTCTTTTTTTGTGTCGCAAAATGGCAACGTCAACATTTTGGCAACCGAACGCCAAAAGCTACCATCGTTGCTAACCCACCGACTCTTAGGAGCATTGCATGGAGCAACTCATCGCCATCATCGAAAAGGGCCAGCCCTTTTTCAACGCGATCGCCCGCAACAAGTACCTCAAGGCGATCCGCGACGGCTTTATCTCCGTCATCCCCATCATCATCTTCTCGTCCATCTTCTGCCTGGTAGCCTCGGTCCCCAACATCTGGGGTTTCTACTGGCCCGATGACATCAACAACGCCCTGTGGAAGTGCTACAACTACTCCATGGGCATCCTGGCCATCGCCTGCGCCGCCACCACTGCCAAGCACTTCGCCGACGCCCAGAACCGCGATCTGCCCAAGAACAACCAGATCAACTTCATCTCGTGCATGTGCGCGGCCATCATCGGCTTCTTGCTCCTTTCGAGCGACACGGTCGCCACGGACGCCGCCAGCGGCTTCAACACCACCTACCTTGGTTCCAAGGGCCTGCTGACCGCCTTCATCGCTGCGTTTGTGACCGGCATCATCTACAAGTTCTTTATCAAGCACAACATCACCGTCAAGATGCCCGAGCAGGTTCCGCCCAACATCTCGCAGACCTTCAAGGACATCATCCCCTTCTCCGTCTGCATCACCGTCTTTTGGGTTTTTGACATCGTCTTCCGCGCTGCTTTTGGCTTCTGCTTTGCCCAGGGCGTCATCCAGGTGTTCCAGCCCCTGTTCACCGCTGCCGATGGCTACATCGGCCTCGCTGTGATCTACGGCGCCATGAGCCTGTTCTGGTTCGTGGGCGTCCACGGCCCCTCGATCGTCGAGCCCGCCATCGCCGCCGCCCTCGTTGCCAACATGACCGACAACCTGGCTGCGTTCCAGGCTGGCCAGCACGCTTCCGCTGTCCTGACCCAGGGTGCCCAGTACTTCGTCGTCTGCATGGGCGGCACCGGCGCCACGCTCGTCCTGGTCTTTATGTTCTGCTTCCTGGCCAAGTCCCAGGAGATGCGCGCCGTCGGTAAGGCCGCTATCGTTCCCGTGTGCTTTGCCGTCAACGAGCCGCTGCTGTTCGCCGCACCCATCGTGCTCAACCCCGTCTTCTTTGTCCCGTTTGTCTTTGCCCCGATCGCCAACATCTGGATCCTCAAGATCTTTATCGACTTCTTGGGCATGAATGGCTTTATGTACACCCTGCCCTGGACTGTCCCCGGCCCCATCGGCACCATCATGGGCCTGGGCTTCCAGCCGCTCGCCTTTGTGATGCTCGCCCTTATCCTGGTCGTCGACTTCGTTCTGTACTACCCGTTCTTCCGTGCCTACGACGCCCAGAAGCGCGCCGAGGAGGCCGAGATTTCCGAGGAGGAGCTCGCCGCCAAGAACGCCGAGAAGGCCGCCAAGCTCAACGATGCCTTCCAGGGCAAGGCTGACGCCAAGAGCGTTGCCGCCGGCGCTGCTGCCGCGGCGCCGAAGGGCGCCGCCCAGCTTGCGGC
>USNA01000183.1 GCA_900555955.1 uncultured Collinsella sp.
GCCCAGTGAGTCGATTTGACCCGGCGATCCGTTTTCCTCCGTCCCCAAGGGATCATTTAAAAAGGGGCGCCGACCGGGATAGTCAGCGCCCCTTCGTTGAATGAATTAACCACCAAGATATGCTTTGCGGACGTTGTCGTCATGGAGCAGCTCTTGGCCGGTGCCGGTCATGGTGATCTTGCCGGTCTCGAGCACGTAGCCGCGTGTGGCGATGGAAAGAGCCATCTGTGCGTTTTGCTCGACCAGGAGCACCGTGGTGCCGGCCTTGTGCAGGTCCTCGACAATTTGGAAGATCTGTTCGATCAGAATCGGCGCCAGACCCATGGAGGGTTCGTCGAGCATGAGCAGCTTAGGGTTACTCATAAGGGCGCGGCCCATAACGAGCATCTGCTGCTCGCCGCCCGAAAGGGTACCGGCGACCTGGCGACGACGCTCCTTCAGGCGCGGGAACTGCTCGTAGACGCGCTCGAGGCCCGGAGCCACCGTTGACTTGGGCTGCGTATAGGCACCCATTTCCAGGTTCTCCTCGACCGTCATCTGCAAAAAGGCGCGACGACCCTCGGGCACCTGAGCCAGGCCCTTACCAACCAGCTTGTCGGCGGGCGTATGGGTAATGACCTCGCCCATAAACTTGATGGAGCCGGTCTTAGAGCGCAGCAGGCCCGAGACGGTCTTGAGCGTCGTGGACTTGCCGGCACCGTTGGCGCCAATCAGGGCCACGATCTCACCCTCGTTGACGTTAAAGGAGATGTCCTTAATGGCGTGGATGGCGCCGTACCAGACGTTGATGTTGTAGACGGAAAGCATCGGCTCTGCCATTTAGTTCTCCCCCTTATCCTGCTTGCCCAGATATGCCTCGATAACAGCGTCGTTGTTCTGGATCTCCTCGGCCGTGCCCTTGGCGATGACCTTACCAAAGTTGAGCACGCAGATGCCCTCGCAGATGTTCATAACGAGCGACATATCATGCTCGATAAGCATGATGGCGATGCCAAAGGTGTCGCGAATCTTAACGATATTCTCCATGAGCTCCGCGGTCTCGGACGGGTTCATGCCGGCGGCAGGCTCGTCGAGCAGCAGCAGTTTGGGGTTGGTGGCAAGCGCGCGAACGATCTCCAGACGACGCTGAGCGCCGTAAGGAAGCGAGCCGGCCTGTTCATTTGCCAGGTGCTCCATGTCAAAAATGGACAGCAGCTCCATGGCGCGCTCGTGGGCGGCCTTCTCGTGCTTCCAATACGTAGGCAGGCGCAGCACGCCCTCAAAACCGGAGTAGCGCTCCTGATTGTGCAGACCGACCTTGACGTTGTCCTCCACCGTCATGGTGTTGAACAGACGGATGTTCTGGAACGTACGGGCAATACCCATGCGGTTGACCTGGTAGACCGACTTGCCCGAGGTGTCCTCACCGTCGAGCAGGATGGTGCCGTGCGTGGGCTGATACACCTTGGTGAGCAGGTTGAAGACCGTGGTCTTACCGGCACCGTTGGGGCCGATCAGACCGGCGATCTCGGTCTTGCCGATAGTCAGGCTAAAGTCGTCGACTGCCTTAAGGCCACCGAACTCGATGCCCAGGTGGATGCACTCGAGTGCCGGGCGCTGACCCAGGTCGCGGTCGGGAACGATGGCGCCAGAAGGATACGGGACCATCTTGCCCTTGTTGAACTCAAATTTACTGGACATCGGCTGCCACCTCCTTCTTGGAAGCAAAGCGATCCTTGACACGACCGAAGAACGCCTTGAGCTGCGGGTTGTTGGTAAAGATCATGACCAGGATCAGCACGATGGCGTAGATGAGCATGCGATAGTCCGAGAACTGACGGAGCAGCTCGGGAAGCACCGTGAGCAACGCCGCGGCGATGACGGAGCCGCGCATATTGCCCAGACCACCCAGGACCACGAACACCAGGATGAGGATGGACGTGTTGAAGTCGAACTTGGTGGCGGAGAGCTGCGAGAAGTTACCGCCGAAGAGAGCTCCGGCAGCACCGGCGAGGGCAGCGGAAACCACGAAGGCGATCATGCGGTACTCGGTGACGGAGATGCCTACGGACTCGGCTGCAATCTTGTTATCGCGCACGGCCATAATGGCACGGCCGGTACGGCTGCGGACCAGATTGAGCACGATCACGAGTGCGACCATGACCAGGATGGCACCGGCGAGGAAGGTCGAGTACGTCGACACGCCCGAGGCGCCCTGGGCGCCCTTGATGATGGCGGTGCCGTCCTCGAGCAGGTGCAGGTCGTCGATCGTAGAGTTGCCCGTGATGTTAAAAATCACGTGCAGGCCGCGGGAGTCGACGCCCACAATGAGGCAGGTGACGATCTCTTTGATGATCTCGCCAAAGGCCAGCGTCACGATAGCCAGATAATCGCCGCTCAGGCGCAGGACCGGGATACCAATCAAGAAGCCCAAGATGGCAGCGGCGATAGCGCCGACCACAATGCTGATGATCAGACGCATCGGATCGGAGGGAACGGCGCTCTCCAGCGCGACGGCGGTGACGATTCCCGTATAGGCGCCGACACTCATAAAGCCCGCGTGGCCCAGCGACAAGTCGCCCGCGATGCCGACGACGAGGTTAAGGGAAATGGCCATGACGATATAGGCCGTGATGGGAACCAGCTGACCGGCGATCATGCGCGGAATCATGTGGTTGGACTGCATAAAGAACACGATGGCAAACGCCACAAGGCACATGGCGTACGTGACAAAGTCGTGACGCGTCTGCTTGTCTTTAAGAAACTTCATAACGCTCACCTACACCTTCTCGGGGACGTACTTGCCCAAGAGGCCGGCAGGCTTGACGAGCAGGACGATGATCAGAACACCAAAGACGATGGAGTTGGCAAGGCTCGTGGAAATGTAAGCCTGCGCCATCGCTTCGATGATGCCGATGAGAATGCCACCGACAAAAGCGCCGGGGATGGAGCCGATGCCACCGAAGACAGCGGCGTCGAAGGCCTTGATGCCAGGCATAGCACCCGTCGTGGGCTGCAGCACCGGCGAGTAGGAGCACAGTAGCACGCCGGCGATGGCGGCAAGGGCAGAGCCGATGGCAAACGTCATCGAAATGGTGCGGTTGACGTTGATGCCCATGAGCTGAGCGGCAGCCTTGTCCTCGGACACGGCGCGCATGGCCTTGCCCATCTTGGTCTTACCTGTAAAGAACATCAGGCCGGCCATGATAACCAGGCAGGCGACGATGGTGACGAGCGAGACGGCGCTTACGTTGAACTTGGCCAAGAACTCCGGCACCTGGAAGGTGACGAGCGAAGTGAAGTTCTTGGGCGTGGCGCCCCACAGAAGCTGCGCGGCGTTCTGCAGGAAGTAAGACACGCCGATAGCCGTGATCAGAACGGCCAAAGGGCCCGGCTCGCGGCGGGCGCACATGAACTTCGCT
>USNA01000184.1 GCA_900555955.1 uncultured Collinsella sp.
GCTTTATCGCCGGCCTTAAGATGAGCTTTGGCGAGTCCGTCGGTCCGTGGCGCAAACACGACGAGGTCTTTAACGTTAACAAGGCTCACCGCGCCGCCGCCGACGCGGGCGATGCCGAGGAGCGCCGCCGTGCGCGTCGCAATGGCGCGGCCGACCGACAGCTCATCTCGGTCACCGATGACAGCAAGGGTGCTGACAAGCACGCTAAGAAATAGTAAAAAGAGGTAACTATGGCAGAAAACAAAGACGAACAGCTCACCGACGAGGAGCTGGCACAGCTCCAGCTGGCAGAGGAGAACGAGAACGCCGTCGACCGCCTGGTCCAGGAGCTCGGCTGCCCCACGCGCCGCATCCGTCAGTTTGCCGCCCGCGTGCTGCACCTGCTTGCCGAGCGCGATCCGCAGCGCGTCGTGCCCTGCGTGCCCGCGCTGATCGAGGCGCTCGACCGCCCCGAGGCTCAGACCCGCTGGGAGGCTCTCGATGCCCTGGCGGCGCTCGCCACCACCTGCCCCGAGCAGCTGGGCGATGCCTTTGAGGGCGCCGAGACCGCGCTGTTCGATGAGATTTCGTCCACGCTGCGCTATGCCGCCTTCCGCCTGCTGTGCGTGTGGGGCGCCACGAGCGTCGAGCGTTCGCGCGAGGCTTGGCCCATCCTGGACGAGGCCATCCAGTGCTACCACGGCGACCTCGAGTATCGCGACATGCTCGGTTGCCTGTACGAGTTTGGCCGGGGCGAGATTGACGCCGAGGTCGCCGAGAAGCTCGCACTGCGCCTTAAGTTCGATGCCGAGAACGGCAAGGGCAGCTATCTCAAGGCCCGTTCGAGCGAGATTTGCGAAATGCTTGTTAAACGTTTTGGCCTGGATCTCTCAAAAAAGAAGAAGCGTGCTAGCGTTAAAAAATCTGACGACGCCGAAAACGAGGAGTAACAGATTATGGCGCACGATGTAGTCCTGATTCCCGGTGACGGTATCGGTCCCGAGATTACGCAGGCCATGCGCCGCGTGGTCGAGGCCGCCGGTGTCCAGATCAATTGGAATGTCCAGGAGGCCGGTGCCGGCGTCATGGACGAGTTTGGTACGCCGCTGCCCCAACATGTGCTCGATGCGGTCGCCGAGACCAAGGTTGCCATCAAGGGTCCCATCACCACGCCGGTCGGCACGGGTTTCCGCAGCGTCAACGTGGCCCTGCGCAAGCACTTTGACCTGTACGCCTGCGTGCGCCCCTGCCTGTCGCAGCCGGGCGATGGCTCGCGCTTCCGCGACGTCGACCTGGTCATCGTGCGCGAGAACACCGAGGACCTCTATGCCGGCATCGAGTTCGATGAGGGCGCTGCCGAGGTCGAGGTGCTCTCGCAGCTTGTCGAGCGCTCGGGTCAGAAGGTCTTCGCCGCCGATTCCGCCATCTCAATCAAGCCCATCTCTATCGCCAAGAGCCGCCGCATTGTGGAGTATGCCTTTGAGTACGCCCGCCGCTGCGGCCGCAAAAAGGTGACGGCCGTGCATAAGGCCAACATCATGAAGGCGACCGATGGTCTGTTCCTGCGCGTTGCGCGCGAGGTGGCCGCCAACTATCCCGATATCGAGTTCAACGACAAGATTGTCGACGCCACCTGCATGGGCCTGGTCCAGAACCCCAACGACTTCGATGTCCTGGTGCTGCCCAACCTGTACGGTGACATTGTGAGCGACCTGTGCGCCGGTCTGGTAGGTGGACTGGGTATGGCTCCGGGTTCCAACATCGGTGCCGACTGCGCCATCTTCGAGGCGACGCACGGCTCCGCGCCCGATATCGCTGGCCAGGATATCGCTAACCCCACGGCCGAGATTCTGTCCGCGGCTATGATGCTCGATCACCTGGGCGAGAACGACGCGGCCAATCGCATTCGCGCCGCCGTTTCTGCCACGCTCGACGAGGGTGAGCAGGTTACCGGCGACGTTCGTCGTGCCCAGACCGGCTCCGTTGAGGGCGCTGTGGGCACGCAGGCCTTTGCCGATGCCGTTATCGCGCACCTGGCCTAAGGCATGCAGACTGCAAACGCCTAAATAGTACTTAAGTGTTTGCGTATAACCTAAGAATCAATACGCCCGGCGCTTTGTCGGGCGTATTCTATTGCGGACTATGTTTCCTAACAAGGAGTAACTGATATGGGTCTGATTCAAAAGAAGGACGAGAAGGACGAGATCGACGGCATCCAGATAATCGAGCGCGGCGAAGGCCCCGATGGTGATGAGGAGGAGAAGATCGATCTGGTCGCCGGTACGTCTGCCGAACATATTGCCGCCGGTACGACGGCCGAGGAGGAGGACGCTCGCCTGGAGGCAAAGATCGCCGCGGACGCCGCCGACGAGAACCTCATGCCCGAGGAGCAGGACGAGGACGACGATATCCTGGGTTCCGACGAAGACGACCGCGCATCCAAGCACAAGAAGACGATGATTGCCGCCTTCGTGGTTGCAGTCGTGATCGCTGCTGTGGTCGGCTTCTTTATCGGCAACGGTGGTTTTGGCGGCAAGGGCGTCGGGCAATCCTCGGCGACCAGTTTGTGCCGGCAGGGCCGTCGGCTCGGCGACCCTCACCGAGGACCAGCTCGATTCGACCGTGGCAAGCTACAGCTACAACGGCAAGAAGAGCGACATCACCGCGCGCGAGGCCATTGAGAGCCAGTACAGCCTCGACACCGTCAAGGATGGCGATGGCAACTACACCGCTCCCTCTGCCGACGTCATCCTGTCCTACGTGCGCAACAAGATCCTGCTCGACGCTGCCGAGGACGAGGGCATCACCGTCTCTTCTAAGGAGATGAAGAAGTACGCCGAGGATTCCATCGGCACTTCGGACTACAAGACCATGGCCACGCAGTATGGCGTGTCCAAGGACCAGGCCAAGCAGATCGTCCGTCAGTCCGCGACGCTGCAGAAGCTCTACAAGAAGAAGGTGGGCGATAGCTCCGCAAGCATGCCGACCGCCCCGACCGAGCCTGCTGACGGCAACGAGGAGACCGCGAGCAAGGACTACGCCGATTACATCATCAAACTTGCCGGCGACGAGTGGGATAGCGAAAAGGGCACCTGGAAGGACGCCGATAGCACCTACGCTAAGGCCTTCGCTGACGATGCCTTTACGGCTGATAGCGCTACCTACAAGCAGGCCATGACCGCCTATTACACCGCCTACCAGCAGTACTCTTCGCAGGCTTCGAGCGCCAGCTCCAAGTGGACCGAGTATGCTAACGGCCTGTATGCCAAGGCCAACATCAGCATCTATGGTCTGTTTGCATAAAGATCTGTCTGAGCCGCCGAGCGCGTAACCGAAATATCTGAATAAGCCCGCTAGAACGGATGTTGAACTGCCTCCCATTTCTTGGACATGAGAAATGGGAGGCTTTCTTTATGCGCGT
>USNA01000185.1 GCA_900555955.1 uncultured Collinsella sp.
GGAAAAAAAGCCGATAAACGCCGGCGCCACTAGCCACATCAGCGCCGTGATCAGGCAGCCGTACACCACCGAGATCGTCATGGCGTCCTTGAGCACCTGACGCGCGCGATCGCCCTTGCCCGCGCCGGCATTTTGCGCCGTGAGCGCGCTGACGGTGGCGCCCATGGAGCTCGGCACAATGAACAAAAAGCTGATCATCTTCTCGACCAGGCCCACGGCGGCGGCGTCGACGAGCCCTCGGTGGTTGGCGATGACGGTGATAAACATAAACGCCACCTGGATACAGCCGTCCTGCACGGCCACGGGCACGCCGATCTTAAGAATGCTGCCGAGCACCTCGGGCTGGGGGCGCAGGTCGCTGCGCTTAACGTGGATGTTCGTGCGGCGGCTCTTGAGCCACACGAGCGCGAGGACAACGCTGGCCGTCTGGGCGGTTACCGTGCCGAGCGCCGCACCCACGGGGCCGAGCCCCATGTGTCCGATAAACAGAAAGTCGAGCGCGATGTTGATGATGCATGCCACGCCAATCACGTACATGGGCGAGCGCGAATCGCCCAGCCCGCGAAAGATGGCCGAAAGAATGTTGTACGCGGCGATAAACGGAATGCCGACAAAGCAGATACGCAGGTAGGCGGCGGTTCCTTCGATCGCCTCGGCCGGCGTGCCAATGAGCGCCACAACCTGCGGGCACAGCGCAAGCAGGACAACGGCCAGCACCACCGAGACACCCATAAAGAGCGTGATGGTGTTGCCGATGGCGGTCTCGGCACGGTCGAAGCGACGCGAGCCCACGGCGTGGCCGACAATAACCGTCGTTCCCATGGCCAGGCCCACAAGCGTCACGGTAATGATATAGAGCGTCTGCGCGCCATTGCCCACGGCGGTGATGCCGGCGGCGCCGCTGAACTGCCCCATCATGTACAGATCGGCCATGCCGTAGAGCATCTGCAAAAAGTACGAGAGCATATAAGGCAGGGCAAAGACCGCGATGGTCTTGAGGACATTGCCGCGTGTGAGGTCGTGTTCCATGGGCGGGGCTTTCTGGCTGGGTTTGTTTACGTACCAGTGTAGTGAAAATCCTACAACGATTGTAGAGTCAAGGTTTATGTTGGGTGCCGGGCGAAAAAGTGAGCCTGTATTCATTTCCCATGGTTTAAAAGAGTTGGATTAACCCGTTCGAGCACGATGCTTTGACCCCTCCGTGCCCCCCATCTCGCCTCAAACCATCACAACATTCGACGTTTTTTGCCAAAAACGGGAAAAGCATCAAATGTTGTGATGGTTTTTATGCCACTCGACCGGGTGGAATCGCTTTCTTGCGCACGAAGGTGTGCGGACCCGTGGGCAGGGGAATAAGGTTGGTTATCCGACTCCATTGGAGGGCTCATGGACCTGCCGATCGTCCTGTCCCATAAGACTGCCTGGCTGTACCACAACGTGGTGCGCCCGTCCGAGCCGCTCTCGCGGGCAAGCAGCCTATACGATGAGGACTCGCTTGCTAACGAGGCGGAGTCGACCGCGAGCCTGCCCAAATTGGGACTCGACGCCAAGGGGCTGAGGGCTTCAACGGCAGTTGGAATCGTTACCGACTATCTGGTTTCGCTTGGTATTCCACGAGAAGAGCTCGATCATATCGACACGCTCGTCAACTTCGATTTTGAGCGCTCGACGCCGGCTGGATTTAGATGCCACGTGTTTGGGGCGCCGGTACCTCCAGGCCATCTTATCGAGGTGGCAGAGGGCCTTCTGGTGGTTGATGAGGCCATGTGCTTTGTCCAAGCGGGTTCGTGGATGAGCGAGCCCGAGCAGCTGGAATATGGCTACGAAATCTGCGCCCGATACCATTTGAATCATCTGTCGACAGGCGACTATATCGAGATGGGGCAGAGGTATACCGTTGCCGACTTGATTGCCTATTGCAATGAGAACCGATCTCGTCAGGGGGCTATACGCGCGGCCGCCGCGCTCAAGCGCGTGCACGATGGCGCGCGGTCGCCCATGGAGACGGCCACCGCAATCATGGTCGTAGCAAAACGTTCCCAGGGCGGGCTGGGATACGCCAAGATCGAGCTCAACCATCGGGTCGATGTTCCCAACGAGTTCAAGTATCTCGCAAAGGCCGGGTATTTCGAGATCGACGTATATGCGCCTGCGAGCGGTACGGGGATTGAATACAACGGCTCGGACCATCTTGATAAACAGCGCAGCGCGTCGGATGCGGAGCGTATGACCGTGCTGAGCACGCTGGGCTTTAGGATGATCGTCCTCACCGGGACTCAGTTTGCCCATCAGCTGCAATTGCATCGGGCGATGAACGCCATCGCGCTCGCTATGGGCCTCAAGTGCGACCGAAGCGAGGTGTTCCAGAAACGGCAGAACGACCTGCGAGAATTCGTGATTCGGCATTGGGACGGCAGCCTTTAGGGGCGCTTTGGCCCTTCTGCGGGGTGCTGTGGGCAGGTAAACCATCACAACATTCGACGTTTTTTGCCAAAAACGGGAAAAGTGACGAATGTTGTGATGGTTTGTATGCTGAGGATGGGCTTGGAAGTCCGTTTTGCTCGAAGCGACCTGTCCTGTCGTACGGGTGTCGGCGTGATTCTCTCGTGGGGTATTATGTTTTCCGAAGAATAAAACGCCGCGTGAGGGGAGGGCTGCGTGGACGGGCGCGTGCAACATGACGGCTTTGGCCGCGATATCAACTACCTGCGCATTGCCGTTACCGACAAGTGCAATTTCCGCTGCATTTACTGCATGCCGGCCGATGGCGTGGCGCCCCGCGCGCACGACGAGCTGCTCAGTGCTGAGGAAATCGCTCGCTTTGTGCGCTTGGTAGCGGGGGAGGGCATTCGCCGCGTACGCCTGACGGGCGGCGAGCCGCTGGTCAGCCGCCGTATCATCCCGCTCATTCGCGACATTCGTGCGATTCCGCAGATCGAGGACATCTCGCTCACCACCAACGGCGCTCTGCTGCCCAAGTTGGCGCCGCAGCTCAAAGACGCCGGGCTTAACCGCGTCAACATTTCGCTCGACACGCTCGACCCTACGCTCTTTGGAAAGATCACGCGCCTGGGTCGGCTCGAGCAGACCATAGCGGGCATCGATGCGGCGCTGGCTTGGGGCTTTGAGCCCGTTAAGGTCAACTGCGTTGTGGTGCGCCGGCTCAACCAGGATGTGACGGCCCTCGCACGGCTGACTGTCGACCGCCCCATTCATCTGCGATTTATCGAATATATGCCCATCGGCGATGAGCACACGAGTTCGCATTGCGCTGTGGATCCGCATGTGCCCGCGCTCAATCCCGAGTTGTGGGACGCGAGCGACACCGTGCCGAGTGACGAGCTGCGGGCGCGCATCAATGCCGGGGCCGCCGCGGCGGGGGTGGCGCCACGGCAT
>USNA01000186.1 GCA_900555955.1 uncultured Collinsella sp.
CCGTGCCGCAGCAATCGCAGTCGGCAGCAGGTGCGCGTAGTGTGTCGCCGTTACCAAGTTAATATTGTTCGCGCCCTGGTCCTGCAGCTCCAACATAATCTCGACCAGACGCTCGGGCGAAATCTCAAGCCCAAAATTGCCCGTCGAGATCTCGTGGTTCTGGCAATAGACGCATTTGAGCGAGCAGCCGCTACAGAAGATCGTGCCCGAACAGGCCTCGCCCGAGATGGGCGGCTCCTCCCACATATGAAGCGCCGCACGGGCCACCTTGAGCGTGTCGTTAGCACCGCATACGCCGTGCGCGCCCTCATCGCGCGCCGCACCGCAACGGCGCGGACACAAATGGCAGGCGGGCGAAAAAAGTTCGGTCAACGACGTCGGCATAAAAACATGCTCCAAAACAACGATTCAGCAGCTCAAACGTAAAGGGACCAACCGCACAGACGGCTCGGGCCCCAAGGCGCCGTAATCGTCCGACACGATTTTTGTAATGTCAAGACTGGAATCCACAAAGTGCCGCTTTATGATGTAGGTATTCCGCCCCCCGCGGAGCAACTGGGTGAACCGTCGCGTTTATTTAGGGAGCCCACACAGTCGTACCTAGTACAGGTATCCTTCGTTGTTAAGGACGCTGGAACAGTCGATGAGGGCACCCACCTGTTTTAGGTGGGTTCATTTTCGTAACGTGGGGGGTGGTTTTCTTTTGCCGAAACTCGCCATTGCAAATCCCGCCAAGATCCCCAAAAGGCACCAGGCAGAGCCCCACCATAACCCCCAATATCTGGTAAGCACGTGATTATCGCCCCGTGCAATTCCTCACACCCTCCTTGGTCGAGTATCATGGGTCAGCTATACCCTTTGCGGCATGGCATCCTTTGACCTTTTCCTTCGACGCTTGGCGGTTTATCGATTCATGGCTTCCTCCACGAGCTTCATACCGTACCTTTGCGTGGCGGTCGCGGCCTTTATCACGACCTTCCTTGCGGTGCCCCTGGTCAAGCGCCTGGCAATCAAGCTCGACGCCGTCGATTATCCTTCCAAGCGCCGCATCAACACTAAACCCATCCCGCGCATGGGTGGCACGGCAGTCTTTTTGGGCCTCGTCGTCGCCTGCATTGTTCAGATCCTAGGCACCTGGTACCTGGGCTGGCCGCCCGCTTTGGTGCCCCACCCCCGTCTGCATATCAGCTACCCCATACTTGCGCTTTCTTTTACCGTCATCTTTGCGACCGGCGCGATCGACGACGTCTTCCAGCTCAAGCCCAAGCAAAAGCTCGCCGGGCAGGTCCTCGCCGCGCTCATCGCCTGCGTGGGCGGCCTGCGCATCGGCGTCATCGTCAACCCGTTTGCTCCCGGCGAGATCATGCTCGGCTGGCTCGCCTACCCCATCACTGTGGTCTACCTGGTGGCGTTCACCAACATCATCAACCTTATCGACGGCCTCGACGGTCTGGCCACGGGTATCTGCGGTATCGCGTCGTTCACCATGTTTTCGGTCGCGGTGCTCTCGGGCCGCATCGACGCCGCCGCGCTCTCCATCGCGCTCTTTGGCTCGTGCCTCGCCTTCTTGCGCTATAACTTCAACCCCGCGAGCATCTTCTTGGGCGACTCGGGGTCGCTGCTTCTGGGCTTTGCGCTGGGCTCCATCTCGCTGCTCAACGTGAGCCGCACCGCCGCGCTCACCTCGCTCATCATCCCGCTCCTCGTGGCCGGCGTGCCCTTCATCGATACGTTTAGCGCCATCGTGCGCCGCAAGCGCGCCCACATTAGCATTGGACAGGCCGACAAGGGCCACATCCACCACCGCCTCCTTCAAGAGGGCTACAACCAAAAGCAAGCCGTACTGCTCATCTACGCCTGGTGCATACTGCTTTCGGCCGGCGCCGCGGCCATCAATCAGGTCGAGGTCCCCATGCGCGTGCTCATCTTTACCGTGCTCGCCATTGGCTCGGCGGCCTTCGCCAAGCGCCTGCACCTGTTTGAACCCGTGCTACGCCACCATTACAACAAGCGCACGCACGAGGACGAGCTGGTAACCCCCGACGACCCCGCTTTTAAGCAGGAGGAGCAAGCCGCCGAGGAACGCAAAGAAGAGCGCCACCACGAGCTCTAGGACAAGCTGCCGAGGATGTGCCCAGGCACCGTTGGCCAAGCGCAGCTGCGCCGCACCCATCGCACAAGCCACCCCTCTCCCGCCCCTCCAATAAACGCGTTATCATCTTGAGCCATGAACATACGTTAGGAGCAATCATGCCAAACGAGAACAGCTACGAAGTCGCGCTGCAAAAGAGCAACGCCATTCGCGAGGGCCTGGCAAAGACGCCCGAGAAGTTCACCATGCTTACCGGCGACCGCCCCACCGGCCGCCTGCACCTGGGCCACTATTTTGGCACCCTCAAGGGCCGCGTGGAGCTGCAGAACATGGGCGCCAAGACCAACGTGCTCATCGCCGACTACCAGGTCATCACCGACCGCGACACCACCGAGCACATCCAGGACAACGTGTACAACATGGTCATGGACTACCTTGCCTGCGGTATCGACCCCGACAAGACCATGATCTACGCCCACTCCGCCGTGCCCGCCGCCAACAAGCTCATGCTGCCGTTCCTGTCGCTGGTGGGGTCTCGGCCCTTCCCCACGGTTAAGGCCGAGATGGAGGCATCGGGCCACGAGCTCACCGGCCTTCTGCTCACCTACCCGGTGCACCAGGCCTGCGACATCCTGTTCTGCAAGGGCAATGTAGTGCCCGTCGGCCGCGACCAGCTGCCGCACATCGAGCTCACCCGCACCATCGCCCGCCGCTTTAACAACCGCTACGGCAAGGTGTTCCCCGAGGTCGACGCGCTGCTTTCCGAGACCCCGCTGCTGCCCGGCCTGGACGGTCGCAAGATGACCAAGAGCTACGGCAACGCCATCAATATTTCGATGACCGCCGAGGAGACGGCCAAGCGCATCAAGAAGAGCCAGACCGACTCCGAGCGCATGATCACATTCGACCCCGAGAACCGCCCCGGTGTGTCCGGCCTGCTTTCGACCGCTGCCATCTGCACCGGTCGCTCCGAGGTTGAGATTGCCGAGGAGATCGGTATGAGCGGCTCCGGCCAGCTCAAGAAGTACGTGACCGAGGCCGTCAACGAGTATTTCGCGCCGATCCGCGAGCGCCGTCAGCGCTACGAGAACGATCTGGACTATGTGAAAGACGTGCTGCACGAGGGCAACCGTCGCGCCAACGAGATCGCCGAGCAGACCCTGGCCGAGGTTCGGGACGCTATGGGCATGGTGTACTAGACCGATCTGCTGGCTTGAGCTTTCGATTGCTATAGGGCGGGCGCTACGGCGTCCGCCTTTTTTGGTGCCCGACCGGCTCGGCTCTACCCATTGCACTCCCC
>USNA01000187.1 GCA_900555955.1 uncultured Collinsella sp.
TCCGATTCGCCGCAATGATCGCGCTGCCGCTCCCAAGGGCCAGCGCGATCGCACCCAGGCTGCGCGTCCGCAGCGCGATCGCAACCGCGACGCTGTCCAGGCTCCCAAGGGCGAGTTTATCGAAGGTCGTCGTGCTGCCGCCGAGGCGCTGCGCACTGGTTTTCCCATCAAGTGCGCGCTCATTGCCGAGGGCGGGGAGCGCGATGCCGCCCTGTCGCGTCTGGTCGATGACCTCAACGCCGCGGGCGTCCGCATTAAGTATGTGCCGCGTGCACAGCTCGATGCGCTGTCGAGCCATGGTGCTCACCAGGGCATCGCGCTCGAGGTTGGCAACTTCCCCTATGCCGATGTCGCCGATATCCTCGACCGCGCATGCGAGGGTCCGGCACTTGTCGTGGTGCTCGACCATGTGACCGACGACGGTAACTTTGGCGCTATCGTGCGCTCCGCCGAGGTCGTGGGCGCCGCGGGCGTCATCATTGCCAATAAGCGCGCCGCCGGCGTGACCGTGGGCAGCTACAAGACCTCTGCCGGCGCCGTCATGCACCTGCCCATTGCGCAGGTTCCCAATATCGCCCGTGCACTCGATGACCTCAAGGCCGCTGGCTTTTGGGTGGGCGGTGCCTCCGAGCACGCCGAAGGCAGTTGCTGGGATGCTCCCTTCGAGGGTCGCGTGGCGCTCGTCATGGGGTCCGAGGGCGATGGCATCTCGCGCCTGGTGCTCGAGAAATGCGACTTTTTGACCAAGCTTCCCCAGCGCGGTATGACCGAGAGCCTTAATGTTGCCCAGGCGACCACGGCGCTGTGCTTTGAGTGGCTGCGCCGCAACGCCGGCGAGCTCATGGGGGAGGAGTAGCACATGTCCAAAAAGAACCGTGCCAAGTCCAAGGCCAAGCGCTTTGGCGAAGGCTCGGCCAAGCCGACTGTTTCGGCCGCGACCTACGGCGTGGGCGGCAATGCGTTTGCGCAGGCCATCGCCGACCCGGTTTCGACGGTGCATTCCAATAAGCCCGAGCTGTTGGTGGTTGACGGCTACAACGTGATCCACTGCACGCCGCGCTACGAAAAGCTCGTCTACGACCATTCCGACGATCCGTATTCCAGCGACGTTCACGATATGGCGCGCACCGCCCTCATCAACGACGTCGCCGCCTTTGCCCAGGGCCGCTACGAGGCCGTGATCGTGTTCGACGGCGCGGGCAATATCTCCAGCGAGCGCCCCAACCTGCCGGCCCGCGGCGTGCGCATCGAGTTTTCGCCGACGGGCGTCTCTGCCGATACCGTGGTGCAGAAGCTCTGCATCGAGGCACGTGAGGAGGGCCGCGCGTGCTCCGTGGTATCGAGCGACGGCACAATCCAGGCCGTCGTCATGGGCAAAGGTGTTACGCGCATCTCGAGCCGCATGCTGGTGGACGAGATCAAGCAGATCGATAACGACGTTCACGAGGCAGAGGAAGCTCCGCAGATCAAGATGACCCTGGGCAGCCGCCTGAGCCCCGAGGCCCTGGCCAAGCTCAAGGCCCTGCGCGGGAGATAGGGGAGCTGACGGCGCGACGCTGTCTCGCTAACTCCATTCAGCGATGTCGATCATTCTACGGAGGCGCCATGTAAGCGCCTCTTTTAGATAAGGCAGTCTTGCTGTAAGAGTGTCGTTTTTGGATAGGATTTCGATTGCCTCGTCAACGAAGCCTTCGAGTTTGTCGCCGTCAAACCAGCCCATGTCCTCGACGAGCAACATTTGTTTGGCGGGGCTTGAATGAAATTGTGCGCTGGTAAAACTGTGCTCTCCCGCCCTAAGCTCCTCTAGTGATATGTTGCACCAGAGTGATGAGCCCGAATCGAAGATGGGGGCTGGTCTGCAGACCAGTGAGTTGACGTTTCGCACGAGGCCGAAGTTGCGCCAATGACGATCGTAGTTGGCAATGATGTCATCGCATACGATCATGCGGTCAAGGGCGTCTTTTATATCTGTCGCTCCAAGCTCCTTGCAGTTTGCTACATACCGTTCGTAATCGGTTCGTCGCTCGTCTGCATTTGCATGCTGGTTTACATAGAACGCAGGGACATATTCTTCTTCGTCAGTTAAGAAGACATTGCATGTGCTCAAGGCAGAAGTACCCGCGCCTTCGAGCGAATAGGGTACATAATCGCAGGCGTTTAGGATGCGACGGTGAAGTGCAGTCGCCACCATCTCGTTATAGGGTTCCTGGTTTAGATGCGCACCTGCCTTGTGGAGGATTCGACGGTCATCCTCGCATGTCCAGTACTTTTGAAGATTGCCGTCCGAGGTGTTGTCGGGCTTTGCGGCAGCTGCCTTGCCCTCTGGGGCGAAGGGCGCGATGCTGAGAGAGACGTCGTCAAAAGCATTATTGAAGAAATTGATATCTTCCCACGCGAGACCGGAGTCTTGGGGCCTAATCCAATACTGGTCGGATAAGGAGAGGCCGAGATTTCGCTGTACGAGTTCATCAGGAACATCGACTGCGGCTTCTGCAAGCAGGGAGGCTAGCCCAATGCGTGCGAGCGGGATACCGCGGCCGCGCCACCAAGTGCGGAAAGAGTCGAGCGACACGGGACTATTGGGGCCAAGTACTCCAATAGGGGCGTGGGTGTAATCGATGTCGGCACCGATGTGGGTAAAGTCTTTTCGCGATGTGCTGTAGACCAGCTGGGCGACTTCGTGTGTGCGGTTCATGAGGGTGAATGCGATTTCGCTTTTCCCATGTCCACGACGAGGCCGTCCCCCTCTTTTGGTTGCGGAGCGGAGTCGCGTGTCTACGCTGCCTTTGTCGATAAGCCACACGCCAGAAGCTTTGCGGGCAGTCAGCGCGCCGTTCCTAATGAGTTCCTGCACCCTGCGCGGGGTGATGCCGAGCAGTTCGGCTGCTTCCTTTGTAGTCAACATCGAGAAACCCTTCGCCAGAACGAATAGTTTTATATAGCCAATTGTAATTAAAACTATTCGTTCTGGCGAATGGTTTTAAGATTAAGGCGCACTGACAGAAATGAACGGGCCTGATACGTGTTGTTGCTGGATTTTGCATATTTGTATAACGCCGTGCGGCCTGTTGCGCCCCGTCCGCAATTCCTTTATTCTTAACAGGCTTCGCGCGAAAGCGCCAAGTGTGCCAGTGTGGCGCAACGGTAGCGCAACTGATTTGTAATCAGTGGGTTGCAGGTTCGATTCCTGTCACTGGCTCCATGAGAGTTTCGGGCTCTGTTCCCTTTTGTGGGACAGGGCCCGTTTCTTATGTGTGCCGGAATCGAACCTGCGAGGGCGCGAGCGTCAAGCGAACGCGGAGCGTTCGTAGCGAGCGGGCAAGGATGCCGGCAGGGATCCGAAGCCGGGGCGGCTTACCGAAGGAGTGAATCA
>USNA01000188.1 GCA_900555955.1 uncultured Collinsella sp.
CGCGACCAGCAGCCCCACCGATACGCAGGCGTCATACAGAGGAGTGCGGCGCGTCAGCGTTGTGCGCCGCCACCAAAAGCTATCGGCAATATCGCCGTCCGTACGGACGTCCATCAGCGTCCCGCCCCTCTCTCAAAAACAAAAACCACCACAAAGGGGACAGGCACCTTTGTGGTGGTTTCCCCTTGTGGTGGTTCCAAGTGTAAAGCCTTTGCAGCCTGCGATCGTTAGACAAACAGCACGTGCGCGAGCAGTGCGCACACGCACGCCGCGACAAGCAGCGTCACCACAATCGAGATCACGCGATCGGCCATGTCCATGTTGGCCCGATTCGTAAAGAACCGATCTTCGGCGGCGTCGACGCGCGCCTCACGCACCAGCTCGGCAGCAAGATCGCAACCGTCAAGCACCTTTGCATCCATGGTTTCCTCCCAGGACTCAATCCCCGTCAATACAAACCCGCCCGTTCGCAGACAAACCTCGAGCGTCGACTACGGCCGCTCGTTGGGAGCCAGGCGCTGCATCTTGTTCACGGCCTTGAACTTGGTGAACAGCGGCACGTACTCAAAGCTCACGTTGGAGTTCTCCAGGCCGTACCAACGCGCGGGCGTGCCGGCGGCGCGGCGGATGATGTACTTGAGCGTGATGGCCGTACGCTCGCTGGGCTCCACATCGCTTTCGGGCGCCAGAAGCTTACGGATCAGGACGAACTTGAACGTGCCGATGTTACCCGGATCCTTGTAGACCGAGTAGTCATGCGTCTGCGGCGGCAGCTCGCCGGTGGCAGCCAGGTCCTGAACAACCTGACGCAGGTAGGCATTGACGCGCTGGTTGATCTTGTAGCCCAGGTAAAGATGCACGCGGAACACGTAGTCGGTGCCGAACGTCTCGACCGAATAGGCAAAGGTGTGCGGTTCGTCCATAGTCTCGACATTCACAAACCACCAGGCGCGGGCGCGCTTGGGATGCTTGTCCAAGATCGAGTAGACGATATCGCGGTCGATGTAGTCGGTATGGGTGTCCTTGGTCAGGTACACGACGTTGTCGCTCATGCGCTCGTAACGGTCGTCGTCACGCAGGCGCTTGAGCTGCGGCAGGTAGCTGCGCAGCGGCAGCAGCGTAAACTGGCGCTGCTCGACCGCCGTGCCGTTGTACCAGCACACCATAATGCCCATGATGAGTGCAGCCATAAGGATGGTGAAGTAGCCGCCGTGGAAGAACTTGGTGAGCGAGCTCACAAAGAAGAAGCCTTCGAGCAAAAGGAAGAAGGCCGCGAAGATCCACGGAGCAACCTTGAGCTTGCGCTCCTCGTGCAGGTAGAAGAAGAGCAGCAGCGTGGTGCACATCATAGTCAGCGTGATGGCAAGGCCGTAGGCGGCTTCCATATGCGCCGAGTTCTGGAACAGCAGCACCACGATGACGCAGCCGACAAGCATGACGTTGTTGACCATGGGAATGTAGAGCTGGCCCTTGGTCTCGGCAGGGTAGAAGACCTGCATGTGCGGCATAAGGTCCAGACGGCTGGCCTCGGACACCAGCGAGAATGCGCCGGTGATGAGCGCCTGCGAGGCAATGATGGCCGCGACGGTGGAAAGGCCCACGGCAAACGGGCGCAGGCCCGGGGCGAGCATCTGGTAGAACGGGTTGAGGTCGGCAATGCCCATGAGCTCGGGGTTGGCAGCGTTGTTCATAAGCCAAGCGCCCTGGCCCATATAGGAAAGCAGCAGGCAGCACTTAACGAACGGCCAGGTAGCGTAGATGTTGCCGCGGCCGACGTGGCCCATGTCTGAGTAGAGCGCCTCGGCACCGGTGGTGGCGAGGAAACAGCTGCCCAGAATCATGATGCCCGCGTGGTTGTTGGGGCTCAACAAAAAGGCGATGCCGCGCACCGGGTTGAGGCACAGCAGCACGGCGGGGTGCTGGAAGACAAAGAACAGACCCGTGCCGCCCAGGAACAGGAACCACAACGTCATGATGGGACCAAAGGCGTGACCGATCTTGGCCGTACCGATGCGCTGCACCAAAAAGAGCACGATGATGATGGCGAGCGTAATGGCGACGACGCGGCCCTGGTCATCGCCCAGCACGGTATGGACCGCCGGGATGGTGCGCAGGCCCTCGATGGCCGTGGTAACGGGAACGGCCGGCGCTCCGGGGCCCTCGCCGTGTATGTAACGGTACCGGCCGGCGTCAGGATGCCGTCGGCGAGCAGCGCGGCGCCACCCAGCATGGCGGGGATGATAAGCCACTTGCCGCAGCGCTTGACCAGGCTGTACAGGGCAAAGATGCCGCCCTCACCATGGTTATCGGCGCGCAGCGAGATGAGCACATACTTGATGGTGGTCAGCAGCGTGACCGTCCACACGACAAGGGAGAGCGCGCCAAGCACGAACTCCTCCGTCACGCTTCCGATGCCGCCGTTGCCGGCAACGAGCGCCTTGGTTACATACATAGGGCTGGTGCCGATATCGCCGTACACCACGCCCAGCGTGACGAGCATCGCCGAGATGCTCACAGGAATCGCAGCGTGCGAGGCTGCCTCCTTGGCCTTTTGTTCCATAAGCCGGTTTCCTCCCAACTTTAACGTTCGAAGGAATTATAGGTAATCGGCCCATGTTTGAATGGCACTGTTTTCCCAGCTAAATAAACATTTATACGGCCTTTAGGCCACCGCGGCGATACGGAATGTGGCAAAGGGACTGCCCCTTTGTCACATTCGTCATTTTCCGAGCCAATTTTTGAACCACCACTCCATGGAGCGGCTCATCTCGGCCATAAAGGGACTCGTGTGCTTGCGGGTATAGATGTCCACGACGCGCTCCCCCACCTCGCGGGCATGCGGACGGAACATCGCGTCCATCTCAGCCACCTGCGCATCCATAGTCGCGGCGTCGGCGCGGCAGTAGCGCTCCTCGTGCACCAGGTTCACTACGGGATGCGCAATGGCCGGACGCTCCTTGCGGGGCGTGCCGATGATGAGCATCGACAGCGGCATGGTATAGGGCGGCAGATCGAGCAGCTCGGCAACTTCCTCGGCATTCTCGACGATATCACCGATGTAGCAGCTCCCCAGGCCCAGGGCCTCGGCGGCAACCACGGCGTTTTGCGCGGCTATCACGGCGTCCTGGGCCGCGATGGCAAAGTCGCCCAAACCCGGCGCACGGCGGGGCGCCTTGCCCGTGCGCTCGACAAACTCGGGCTCAAAGCAGCCCACGTGCTCAAACAGATCGATCCACTTGGCATAATCGACCACAAATATCAGTGCCCAGGGCGCCTTGGCGATCATGGGCTGGTGGTCGCACAGGTCGGCCAGACGGTCCAGCGTAGCCTGCTCGCGGATGCTCACGATGGAATACATCATCATGGC
>USNA01000189.1 GCA_900555955.1 uncultured Collinsella sp.
AGCTGCCACTTCCCCGGCAGCCGCAAGCTCACGGGCGCGGCGCACGATATCGCATCCCGGTTCAACGGCCATCGGCTCTGCGACCAGCATACGTCCCCCGCCCAACGGCAAACGACCGGGTACGGTAACCCAGTCCGCGACCAGGCCCTCGCGAGCCACCGGAGCCTTAAACGCCAGCATGCCAAATTCGACGCGTGCGTCAATCCCCGCCGGAAGCGTGACCGAGCCTGCGCCCTCGGCAACGCAGGAAAGGACTCGCTCCACATGTCGCATCTCTGGACGAGCGTCCGGATCGATGCGTTTGATCGCCAGTCGCACGATGCGCCGCGCGATTACCACCTCGGCCGCAGCAAGGCGTCTGGCATCGAGCACTAGCGCACCCGCCGCCTCCTTGCGCAGGCAGCTTCGAAACGCCTGTGCCGACAGCTGGGATAGAAACGCATCTTCGTCACCAAGGATCTCGCAGGCGGCGCCAATCGTCTTGCACACGCTCGCATTACGCTGTGCCACCACTGGCATTACCCGATGGCGCACGTAGTTTCGCAGATACGAGATATCCTCATTGCTCTCGTCCTCACGCCACGGCTGACCATGTACCTGTAGATAGCCCACGAGCTCGCCATGAGTTAGGTCGAGCAAGGGGCGCACCACGATATTCCTCCGGTGAGGAATGCTCGATAGGCCAGCGGGCCCTGAACCCTTAATCGCGTTCATCAAAAACGTTTCCGCGCGATCCGAAGACGTGTGCGCGGTGCAGATACGAGCCGCCGTTCGCGGTGCCCCCGTCTGGGCGCAGAGCTCGCGAACATACCTCCGCGCCGCGGCATAGCGCACCTCGCGGGCCGCGGCCTCAATATTGCCCGACTCCCCATCAAAATAAGCGTGCTCCACGCACAGCGGTAAACCATATTTCGCGCAGAGCCCACGCACAAAGGCCTCGTCGCCATCGGACGCCTTGCCGCGCAGATGATGGTTTACATGCAGCACATGCAGGCGCTCGCGAGCAATGGGGGCAACACCGCGTCCGTCTTGGATATCCAGCTTTGATGTGCACGCCATAAGAAGCAGTGCCGTCGAGTCCGCGCCGCCTGATACCATGAGCACGACAGGAGCAGCCTGCTGCCTCGTCCGGGTCTCATCGACTGCCCCAGGCACGGCATGGTGTCCATAATGCTGAGATACCGTAGGCATTTGCTTCCTCCTCTATTCGTCCGCACCCATTGTATCCTTTGGAATCTTATGTCTCGTCTGCACCTTCATATCCTCGGCAGTGGCTCTAAAGGCAACTGCGCACTCATCGAGGGCCCGCAGGGGCTCATTATGGTCGATGACGGACTGTCTCGCCGCGAAACGCTCAAACGCATGGCGGAACTCGGACTGTCGGTAGACGACGTGTACGCCCTTGTTGTCACCCATGAACACAGCGACCACATCAAGGGGCTTGAGGTATGGTGCAAGCATTGGAATGGCCCAGTCTTTTCCAGCAGAGGAACGCTCACGTCCAAAGAAAGCCTCGCACATCTGCCTGTTGAGGAATTCGACCCAGGTGACGCCCTCTCTATTGCCGGAGTCCACATTCAAACATATTCGACATCCCACGACGTCGTTAATCCCGTCGGCTACCGGTTTGACGCTCAGGGTGATTCAATTGGCTTTGCCACCGACACCGGCGAGTTGTCGAAGCATGCCATCGATACGCTCAAGGACTGTCGCATTCTCGCACTCGAAAGCAACCACGATGTAACCATGCTGCGTCAAGGCGACTATCCTCGCTTTCTTCAGGAACGTATCCTGTCTGTAAAAGGGCATCTCTCTAACGATCAGGCCGCCGATGCCGCACGCGCGTTGGCAACCGATCGCACCGAGCAACTTATCGCGATGCACATTAGCCAAGACAACAATCGCCCAAGCCTGACCGTCAAAAGCTACGCAAGCTCCCTCGACGCAACGCTCGACAACGAGCTTGGCAGCACCGCCACCCGCGTTGAGGGGCTGCATAAACTCACGATACGTCCCGCCGGACAATATCGGCCCATGACCATACAGTAAACAGCAAAGGGGGCTGGGAATCACTTCCCAGCCCCCTTAACGTAGGCACCGATTTTAAAAGCCGATAGCCTTAATCGATGGAAATCTTCGTAACGTTCTTCTTCTCGACAATCTTAGGAACCGTAACGGTAAGGATGCCGTCAGCGTACTTTGCAGAAAGGCCCTCGCTCGAAGCATCCTTCAGGTACACGCCGCGCGTCGCGCTGTACGAGCTGAACTCCTTCTGCAGGAAGTTCTTACCCTCGTTCTCCTCGTCTTCCTCGACATTCACGCTAATGGACAGACGGCCCTCGTTAAGCTCGACATCGATATCGTCCTTGGCGACGCCGGTCAGATAAGCCTTGACCTCATAGCCATCGCCCTTATCCTCAACGTCAACGGGGAACGCCTTAGAGGCAATCGAGCTGTTCGCTAGGTCGCTCATATCATCAAAGAGATCAAACAACGAGCTAGCAGAGGGACGAACACCAAAAACCGAACGATAAGGAACCATGCTTGCCATGACTACCACTCCTTTAAGGGACTGCCGAGCCATCTTCTAGGTGGCAGGGACTTCTTTTGACGCTCTAATATATGCCCATCCATTTCTTATATATACATTTTGATATAAAGTTTTTTAAGTCTCTTTCTATAAGCATATCTAAGTCTGGTCGACTAAGGTTTTAACGAAGCTAAAGTTCTTTGAACCGTGCCTTAAATACCATATACGCGGCCTGTCAAAACGAAGCGGAGGGCTTACAATGAGCGCATACACGTTGTTAATGACAACCTAAGGGCATCATGGACGATCAGACCTCCGACAATTCGTTTGAGTCGCTGCAGAACGATAGTTCTGCCTATTCACAGCCCATACGCTACCATCGTCCCCATATTTCCCAAGAGCCCATTAACGATGCAGAGCCTGAGTATGTAACTCGCAATCGATATCAAACCCTAGAAGAATCTCAATCAGCGCGCAGACACATGGGTGTCGCCTCGAGCGATCCGGTGTATCTAAAAGATGCCCCCTTATCCAAAAACAGCGCAAGCAGCCAGGAGCAGACACAAACACCCACAAAGCAACATCGCAGAGGGCCCCGTCCCAAGCAAACTCTAACGCATTCCGCCCGCTATCTCGAGACGCCTAAGCAGGGGAAATCGATATTTACATCGTCAAACAGACGGCGCAGACAGCACCGTCTCCAAATTGCGCTCTTGATCATTGCCATCGTGGCAATCGCGCTGGTCATTCATTTTGTTTTCTTCAAATAGAAAAGGCTATTAAGCCATAGAGGCGTTTAGCTCATATCGACCAAACGCAAAAAAAGGGGGAGGCC